>JAFAYP010000088.1 GCA_019240305.1 Solirubrobacterales bacterium | reverse complement strand
GCTGGAAGGGCCGGCCGCCCGGAAGGCGAAGGCGCTGGATGAGGGCTGTAGCGAACATGGGCACAGCATCGGTCTAAGCCCCTGCCCCGCACATCGGGCGACAGCCCGATCTTTCGCCGCTCCCCTACCTCAGATCCGAGGCGCCGGGTACCTCAGACGAGGAGGGAAGGGCAATAAGTCCCATTCGATATGCCCGCGCGGCGGCCTCTCCCCGGCTGGCCACGCCCAGCTTGGCCAGGATGTTCGAGACGTGCACGCTGGCCGTCTTGCGTGAGATGAACAGGCGCTCGGCGATCTGCCCGTTCGAACAGCCCTCGGCCACCAACCCCAGCACCTCGGTCTCCCGGGAGGTGAGCCCGAGGCTCGAGAGCTCGTCCGATACCGCATCATCCGCGTCGGGGGCCCCAGGCTGCGGATCGTCGGCTCCGGTGTGCAGGCGCGCGCGCCCGATCAGCGCCTCGATCTCGGCCGCCAGCGGCGACGCCCCCATCGCCTGCGCCAGGCCGAGCGCCTCGCGTGCAGACGCCGAGGCCGTATCGAGATCGCCGCCCGCGACCGCCGCCTCGGCATGGCGTAGCAGCGCATAGGCCAGCGGATACGGCTCGTTGATCGCGCGACACGCCCCCACCTCCTCGGACCATGCCTCGAGCACGCCCGCCCCGAGCATCCGAGCCTGCTCGGCCTTGACCAGCGCGAGATGGCAACGATCGGCCGCCGTCGTGGCGGGCATCGCCTCAGCCTCCTCGCGCAGCGCCGCCAGGCGTCGGTGCGCCTCCACGCCGTCGGTGAGCCCCCGGTCGGCCGCCGACAGCGCCAGCTCGGCCTCGATCCCGGCCGCCAGCGACACCGCCGGCCACCGGTAACGATGCTCCTCGCCGACGTCGCTCCGCGTCAGGGCCCCGCTGATGATCTCCCGGGCGCTCTCAAGCTCACCCCCCGAGCGCGCAAACTCCGCTTCGACCACGGCCAGCGGTAGCGCGAACTGGGCCGCGGAGGAGCGCCGCAGATGCCGCCGCGCCTCGCGCAGTTCCGCTTCGGCCTCGGGGCGCCGGCCGCTGCGCAGGTGCATCTCGGCGCGCAGCAAGAGCAGCGTGCCGGCGAATATGCCCGGCGCCTCGTTTCCGGCGGCCGCCGCTTCCATGGCTTCCCCCAGCCGGCCTGACCGCATCAGCGCCTCCGCCTTGTTGCCGCGCATGATGACTCCGGCCGTGCGTTCGAATCCGGCCTGCTCGACCCTTGGCATGGCCTCGTCGATCGTCTGGACCACCGCGTCGTAGCGCCCGAGCATGAGCTGCATGTCCGAGAGGCTGACGATCGCGCGGGTCGCGAGCCAGGGGCGTCCGATGCCCCAGCCCTGCTCGGCGGCTTCTTGCAGCAGCTCGAGCCCGGCCTCCTCCTCTCCCCCGTAGACCATCGCCCCACCCAGCAGCGCCTGCGCGTCGAGCTTCACGTCCAGAGCACCGACCGCCTCGGCGGCCGCGAGCGCGCGGCCGGCGAGCTCCCCGCCCCGCCGCATCTGATCGACCCGCATGAGGCCACGAGCCCAGGAGACGAGGATCTGCGCGCCGACCCGGCTGGCGTCGTCAGACGGCAGCAGCCCCATGGCGTGCTCGAAGGCCGCCAGGGCCTCCTCGTCACCGCCGAGGTCGCCGAGCAACTCGCCGCGGCGGACGAGCATCGTGGCCCGGCGGTGCACCGGTGCCTGCTCGCCGGCCTCGGCCAATGCCTCGTCGATCAGCGCCATGGCTCGTTCCGTCGCACCGGCCTGAGCGGCCGCCGCGGCGGCCGCCTCGAGCAGCTCGGGATGATCTATGCCCGCGCGCTCCTCGGCATCGGGGACCTGGTGCCACAGCTCGAGCGCCAGCTCGAAGTGCCGTTGCGCCGCGGACGGCGCTACCGCGGCCGCCGCCGCGCGGCCGGCGCGGATCGAGGCCGGAAGGGCACGCGACACGTCGTGGGCGGCCAGCCAGTGGTGGGCGAGCATCGAGCTCGCGTCGAGGTCGCCGGCCAGATCGGCGCTGGCCTCGATCGCCTCGGCGTAGGCCCGATGCAGCTGTGCCCGCTCGCCCGGGAGAAGGTCGTCGTGCACGGCCGCTCGGGCCAGCGCGTGGCGGAAGCCGTAGCCGCGCCCGGACTCGTTCACCACGAGCAACTGCTGGGCCATCGCCTCTCGCAGCCCCGCGTTCAGCTCGGCCTCCGGCAGCCCGGCGACGGTGGCCAGCAGACGGTCGGGCACCCACCTGGCCGCAGCCGAGACCACTCGCAGGATGTGCTGCCCGTTGGCCGACAGCAGCTCGGTGCGGGCCAGGACGACGTCGCGCAGCGAGGGCGGGAGGAAGTCCTGCTCGATGCGCCCGCCGCGCACCGCCCCGAGCAGCTCTTCGACGAACAGCGGGATCCCCTCGGATCGCACTGAGATCGAATCCACGAGCTCGGCGTCCGGACGCTCGCCGAGGATCGCCTCGATCTGCGCCGCCACGTCGCGCTGATTCAGGCGCTCGAGCTCGAGGCGTTCGACGAGGCGCTGCTGTTCCCAGCGCGCGGCCAGGCGGCGCACGGGGTGCGATCGGTGGAGCTCGTCGGAGCGCGCGGTCAGCACCAGCAGCAGCCGGCGAGCGCTCGAGCGCGCCACGAGCAGGGCGAGGAGATCGAGCGTCGGCCCGTCGGCCCACTGGAGGTCCTCGAACACGAGCATCAAGGGGGCCTCGCCGGCCAGGCGGGTGATCACGCCGACCATCAGCTCGAGTAGCGCCGAGGGATCGCGCTCCGCCAGGGCGATCTCGGCCCTGCCGTCGGCGAGCTCGGGCACGAGCCGGCCGATCTCCGGCCGGGCGGCTCCGAGGACGTGGCGCAGCCGCTCCTCGGGCAGCTCGCCGACCAACGCGCGCATCATCTCAACCAGCGGGGCGAACGGGACGCCTCCCCCGCCCAGCTCGACGCACCCGCCGACGAGCACCCGGGCGCTGCCCCGCCCGGCTCGTCCGATCAGCTCGTGAACCAGCCGCGATTTCCCGACCCCTGCCTCGCCGCCGACCAGCACGGTGGCCTGCTCGCCGGCCAGGACACGCTCGAGCGCCCCGGCCAACGATTCCAGCTCCGTCTGGCGTCCCACCAGAACGGGGCTGACCAGACTCGCCGCCACGCTGGCCATCATCGCACGACGCTCCCGGGAGATGCGTTCTCACTCATGATAACATTCGCGATACCGAGACCAACCGCTGCTCGAAAGGACGGTCCATGTCGCGCACTCCGAAGTCCCGCGCCCGCCGCCGGCGGGGGGG
>JAFAYP010000081.1 GCA_019240305.1 Solirubrobacterales bacterium | reverse complement strand
CCTCCGAGCGGCGCAGCATGCACCAGAACAGGATCGACAGCTTGCGGGCGGTGGCGACGATCGCCCGGCCGTGACCACGCCGGTCGCGGGTCCGTTGGTAGAACGCGCGCAACGGGCCGGGCTGCAGAACCACGCTCCAGGACGCTTGAGACTGTCCGACCTTCTGTGTGTGAGGCCGTGGCGACTGGTTGTTGATGTCAGCCTGGGAATCGGTCTCCAAAGTGGATTTTGAGGGCGGCGCGTGGTGCTGTCCAGGTCCGGTTGCGTTGCCACTTCGCGTCGGCTCTGATGAGGGCGAGGTAAATCAGCTTGGTCGCGGATTGCTCGTCGGGGAAGTGCCCTCGGGTCTTGATCGCTTTGCGGACCTGGCGGTGCAGGCCCTCGATCGTGTTTGTGGTGTAGACGGCGCGGCGGAGCTCCTCGGGCAGGGACAGGAACGGGGTCACGTGTTCCCACGCCGCTCGCCAGGCCTGCACGCAGGCGGGGTAGCGGGAGCCCCACTCGGCCTCGAATGCGTCGAGCTCGGCGAGGGCGGCGTCCGCGTTCGGGGCGCTGTAGATCGGTCTGAGCGCTGAGGCGACCTTCTTCTTGTCGCGGTAGTTGACGTAGCGCATGCTCGCGCGGATCAGGTGAACCACGCAGGTCTGCACCCACGCCTGCGGGAAGGTCGCCTCGATCGCCTCCGGGAACCCCTTGAGGCCGTCGACGCAGGCGATCAGGACGTCCTGGACGCCGCGGCGGCGCAGGTCGTTGAGCACGGCCAGCCAGAACTTCGCGCCCTCGGTGTCCTGCCACCAGATCCCGAGGACCTCACGGTCCCCGTCGCAGTCCACGCCGAGCGCGAGGTAGCAGGCACGGTTCTTGACCGAGCGGTCTTCGCGGACCTTGACGACCATCGCGTCGAAGTAGACGATCGGGTAGACCGCCTCCAGCGGCCGGGTTCGCCACACCTGGACGTCCTCGAGCACGGCGTCGGTGATCCGGCTGACGGTGTCACGGCCGATCTCGGTGCCGTAGAGCTCGGACAGATGACTCGAGATGTCACGAACGGTCATCCCGCCGGCATAGAGCCCCAGGATCTTCTCGTCCAAGCCCGCCAGCCGCGTCTGGCGCTTGCGGACCAACTGCGGCTCAAACGAGCCCTCACGATCCCGCGGGGTCTGGATCCCGACCGGCCCGAGATCGGTCTGGACCGTCTTCGAGGTGGAGCCGTTGCGGACGTTGGGGCCCTGGGGCACCCCGCCCGGGGGATGCCCCAAGTGGTCGGTCATCTCTGCCTCAAGTGCCGCCTCGATCACCCGTCCGGCGAGCTGCGAGAGCAGACCGCCAGGCCCGGACAACTCCTCGGGCTTCAGGCCCTTCACGGCCTCATCGAGCGCTCCCTCGGGCAACAGCTCGGCGAGCCGGTCGACGATCTCCTCAGGCGGCTCGCCGCCGCCGCTCACGCCCTCCTCGGGACGCTTCTTGGACTGCACAATGCTCATGGTGATGGGTCCTCTCTCGGGACCGCGCCCGACCGGTCAGAGCCGCTCGCCCCTCCGGGGCTCCCGTCTCAGACCGGTCGGCAACACAGCCACCGGGTTCGATCACCACGAACCACACACACTTCCTCGGACAGACCCATCCCGCGCAGGCAGCGAAGACGGGCGATCACCGGCGCCCACGGGCTCTGGGGCGCGGCAATCTCGATCTGCGCATCTAGCCCGTCCCGACGCTGCTGGAGCGACACGGCGGCGGCTAGGTAATCGCAGAACACCGACCGCGAGGGATGATCTGCGAACCGGAGCGAGCGCAGCCACTGCCAGTGCGATCGCCTCCAGTTCTCACCCGGCCCGGGAAACTCGATCTCGCGACGCAACAAGAACTTCGAGAGCCGGTGACGGGCCCGCATCAGATCCACCCGCGCCGCCTCGCGACAGCGCGCCAGATCCCGGAACTGCTCCTCCTCCACGCTCGGAACACGAACAAACGAGAGCTCGCCAGCCAACAGCGAGCGCACCAGCCGCTCGGCATCGCGCCGATCGGTCTTGACCCGGTCGCCCGGCTTACGCGGAATAGACCCCGGCGCACACACGCGCACCTCGATCCCCCGACCGGCCGCCTCCCGCGCGAGCCCATACCCCACCGGACCCGACTCATAGGTCGCCAGCACCGGACCAGGCAACTCCTCCAAATGCTCCACCGCCGACCGTGGCGGACCACTCACCCGCCGAAACCGCAGCTCCCCCGTCTCCACATCAAGCGACGCCGCGACCGTCGCCTTCGCATGCACATCAAGACCGACCAGCGACCTATGGTTATACACGTCGGCACCTCCCATGACTGGGGTGTCGGCCGAAGGCCCACCCTCCGGCCCAGTCCCCGCACACGCATGCGCGGGGTGCCGACCAACTACACGCTCACCCGGACGGCACCCTCCATACGGTCATGCCCGGCGGCGCTTCACGTGACACGCCGCAGGCGCGTGGGTCGCTTCTGCCCCTGGAAGGTGTCGAAGGCGATGAGCACATCGAGCAGCAGTTCGCAGGCGTCGTTATCGCCTCCGGCGACCGCGGCCGCATAGTCGGCCTGCCAGCCCTCGTACCAGAGCCCCTCTTGGCGACCGCGAGCGCTGATTCGCTCAGCGGCGGCGATGATGAACTCCTCCGGTGTCGAGGCGAGTGCCTCGCCGTGCTCGACGTAGTCGCCCTCGCCGACGCGGCGGGGTGGGTGGGTCATGTCTGTCTCCTTCCATGGGCAGCGCTCGAAGACCGCGTCGACAGGGAAGCGAACAAGTGTTCGCTTGTCAAGGGCGGGAATGGTCGCCCGGTCACCGCCGCCAGATGGCTAGGCCGACGCGGAGCGACGAG
>JAFAYP010000617.1 GCA_019240305.1 Solirubrobacterales bacterium | reverse complement strand
TTGCCGACGTGCTCGAACACGATGTCCGGCGCCTCGCCGAGGATCGTCTCGACCGCCTTGCAGAACCGTCGCGACTCCTTGAAGCGGGCCCGCTCCTCGTCGGTTGACTCGTCGCCCCGGCGCATCATGCCGGGGAACTCGGAGCGGTTGATGTAGTCGACCGCGCCGAGCTGCTTGACCAGCTGGCCCTTCTCATCGCTCGAGACGACGCCGACCGCATCCGCGCCGGTCAGCGCGCACAGCTGGGTGGCAAACACGCCGAGACCTCCGGCTGCGCCCCAGATCAGCACGCGGTGGCCGGCCTGAAGGTGGCAGCGGTCGATCAGCATGCGGTACGCGGTGAAGTAGGTCAGGCCGTAGGCGGCGGCCTCCTCCCAGGCCAGATGGGCCGGCTTGGGCAGGAGCTGCTGGGCCTGGACCTTGCAGAACTGGGCGAACGAGCCCCAGGTCGTCTCATAACCCCAGATCTGCTGACTCGGGGCGGCCAGCGGGTCGAACCCGTGCACCTCGGGATCCTCGTAGGAGGCCTGGTTGCAGTGGATCACGACCTCGTCACCGGGCTTCCAGCGGGTCACGCCGGGACCGACCTTCCACACGACGCCGGAGGCGTCGGACCCGCCGATGTGATGTCCCCAGCGCGGATGATCGCCGTAGCGCCAGACGCCGATCGGCTCACCGAGGGCCGCCCAGACGTTGTTGAAGTTCACCCCGGCCGCCATCACCCGCACGATCACCTCGAACGCTTCGGGCTCCGGGACCTCGATCTCCTCGATCTGGAAGGCGTCGGTCGGCTCGCCCTGGCGCTCCTCGCGAATCACCCAGGCGGCCATCGTCCGCGGGAGCTCACCGGGCTCGGTCTCGACATATGCGACTTGGCTTGAGTCAACGGCCACGGCGCCGCATGCTACTGACGTGTAGCTCCAGAGGAGGCATGAGGCGTCGCGCGTGTGCGCTGGTGCACACGGGGATCGGCCAGTGTGAGCGTTCTCAGACCAGGCTGACTTCGGTCGCCGACTCTTGCTCGGCCGCCGGTGCCTGTGCGGGAGCCGGCTGCCGAATCTTGCGAGCGATCAGCACCCAGGCCAAGGCCGCGCCGAGCAGCGTGGCCACGGCGCTCACGACCAGGCCGGTCGATAGCGCGGAGACGAACGCCTCGCGGGCGACGGAGACGATCTGCGCCGGCACGTGACCTCCGCTGATCGTGCCGCCGCTCCCGAGCGCGTTGGCGATCGCTGCGCGGGTGCTGGCAGCGACGTGGGGGAGTCCAGAGTCGATCTTCGAGCGCCCGATCGTCGCCACGAGTGCGCCCATGACCGCCACGCCGAACGTGCTCCCAACCATGCGGATCATCGAGAGCACGCCCGAGGCGGCGCCCGCCTTGGTGCGGTCGACCGCGTTCATCGCGGCCGTGCTCATCGGCGACATGACGAGCCCCATGCCGAGGCCCATCAGGACGAACCCCGGCAGCAACAGACCGTAGCCGCTGTGCACGGTCAGCCGCGACTCGATGACCAGCGAGACCGCGACGATCAAGAGCCCGACGGTCATCAGCGGGCGCGAGCCGACCCGGTCGGCCAGGCGCCCGGCGAGCGGTGCGGTGAGGATGATCAGGATCGTCGAGGGGAGGAAGCGCACGCCGGTCTCGAGCGGCGAGTAGTGCAGGACGTTCTGCAGGTAGAGGGTCAGGAAGAAGAACTGGGCGAACATCGCGAACGAGATCAGGAAGGCGACGACGTTCGCGCCGAGGAAGGTTCGCGCACGGAAGAAGGTGAAGTCGACCATCGGGGCCCGCACGCGGCGCTCGATGATCACGAAGGCCGGTAGCGCGATCGCCGCGACGACGAGCAGGGAGATCACGCCGACGGACCCCCAGTGCCACGTGTTGGCCTCGACGAGCGCGAGCACGAGCGCGGTCAGTCCGAGCGTGAGCGTCCCGATGCCCGCGAAATCGACCGTCCTGCCGACCGTCTCGTCGCGGGACTCGCGGGTCGCGAACAGGGTCATGGCGATCGCGATGACCGCGATGGGCGGGTTGATGAAGAAGATCGCCCGCCAGCTGACGTCCTCGGTGAGCAGACCGCCGACCACCGGCCCGATCGCCAGCGCGAGCGCGCTGACCCCGGCCCATGTCCCGATCGCGGTACCCCGTTGCTCAGGCGGAAATGCCTGGGTGATGATCGACAGCGTCGCAGGCATCATGAAGGCGGCCCCGATGCCCTGGATGGCGCGGAAGGCGACGAGCACCGCATCGTTCGGAGAGAAACCGATGGTCAGGCTGGCCAGCCCGAAGACGACCACGCCGAACAGGAACATCCGCCGGCGGCCGAAGATGTCGCCGAGCCGGCCGCCGGTGACCAGGAGCACGGCAAGCGTCAGCGTGTAGGCGTTCACCGTCCACTCGAGCGAAGCCAGCGAGGCGTGCAGGTCTCGCTGGATCGACGGCAGCGCGACGTTCACCACCGTGTTGTCGAGCATCAGCATGAACAGCGCGAAACACATCGCCGCCAGCGTCCACCAGCGGCTGTTCTCCTCGGTGATCAGGCGGTGGCGATGGGCGAGAAGGCGTTCGGTCATACGGCGGGTCCTTCCGGGCGGCAGGCGGCGACGTCCTCGCGCTGGAGCAGCTTCGAGAGCGCGGAGGCGAGGGAGCGACGCTCGCCGGTGGTCAAGGTCGCTGTGAACTGCTCAAGGCCACTCAGCCGGGCGGCGTTCAGGCGGCGAATCACCGTGCGCCCGCCGTCGGACAGGCAGACACGCTTCATCCGGCGGTCCTCCTCGTCCTCGCGCCGCTGGGCGAATCCGCGCCGGACCAGGTCATCGACCATCCGGCTGGCGGCGGGCAGTGACACGTGGACCAGCTCGGCCGCCTCCTTGAGCGTGAGCTCGCGGGGCTGATC
>JAFAYP010000463.1 GCA_019240305.1 Solirubrobacterales bacterium | reverse complement strand
CCAGATCAAGCTCGAGTCCAACGAGAGCGAGCGGATCAAGCGCCTCGTGGCCCGGGATATGGGCGTCGCGATCCTCCCCCGCTCCGACGCCGATCGTCCCGGCACGGAGGTCGCCGTGGCCAACCTGATCGAGCCCGCGCTGCGGCGCGACATCACGTTGGCCTGTCGCGAGGGCCGCCGGCTCGCCCCGGCCGCCTCCGAGTTCCTGGAGCTCTCCAAGGAGCTGTTCACCGACGCGAGCGCCTGACGCGGGGTCGCGTCGCTAGAGGCGCGGCCGGTGGTGCGCCCACGGCCGGGCCTCCTCAATCTGGCCGGCCAGCGAATACAGCATGTCCTCCGCCCCGGGCCGGCCCACCAGCTGAACGCTGAGCGGCAGGCCGTCTGCTCCAAAGCCCGCGGGGAGCGCGATCGACGGCTGCCCGGTCACGTTGAACAGCGGGTTGAACGGCATGAAGCGTGAGGAGCGGTCGAAGGCCCCGAGCGCGGATCTGCCGTACCCGCCCTCGGCGGCGATCGGAGTGCTGGCGAGGACGGGCATGAGGAGCACGTCGACCTCCTGCCAGAGCTCGAGCACCCGCGCGGTCCGCCTGGCCCGCCCGGCCAGCAGTTTCTCCCGCCGGCGATCGGGCACGATGCGCTTGCCGGTGGCGATCAGCTGGCGCGTCGAGCGCTCGAGCTTGGAGTGGTCTGGCACGTGGGCGGATTCCTCGTAGATTCCGCGCAGCCACATCTGGGTGAACTCGATGCCGGCCAACCCGTAGGCCGGATCGCGCTCGATCACCTCGTGGCCGAGCTCGGCGAGAAGCGTCGCGGTCCGCTCGTGGGCGGAGCGCTGATCGCCGGACAGCCGCGCGATCGAACCGGGCGGCACCTTGCGCGAGATGGCGATCCGCAGCCTTCCTGGCGGGGTCTCGGCGGCCTGCGCGTAGCTGCCGCTGAACGGCGGCGCCTCGTAGAGGTCCCCGGGCGCCGGACCGTGGATGGCATCGAGGAGCAAGGCGCTGTCGCCGACCGTCCGCGCGAGCGCCCCGTACGTGCTGAGCCCGAGCAAGCCCTCGCGAGCCGGTTGACTCGAGACCCGGCCCCGGGTCGGCTTCATCCCGACGAGTCCGCAGCATGCAGCCGGGATCCGGATCGAACCGCCCCCGTCAGCCGCCGTGGCGGCGGCCGCGAGCCCGGCCGCGACGGCCGCCGCCGACCCGCCCGACGAACCGCCGGGCGTGCGCTCGGTGTTCCACGGGTTGCGGGTGACCCCGTTCGCGTCGCTCGCGGTCCACGGGAAGATCATCAGCTCGGGGACGTTGGTGACCCCGATCGGGATCGCCCCGGCCGCCCGCAGGCGGCGCACGATCTCGGCGTCGGCGGCGGCGGGCGGTCCGTAGGACCGGGACCCTTTGGTCGTGGCCTGCCCGGCCAGCGGCATCTCGTCCTTGACCGCGATCGGCACTCCGGCGAGCGGACGGTCCGCATCCCCGTCGCTCCCAGCCTCGGCTTCGGCCAGCGCCTGGTCACCGAGCGTGACGCGGAACGCGTTCAGCTTAGGATCGATCGCCTCGATCCGGCGCAGGAACAACTCGACGAGCTCGCGCGGCGTGATCTGGCGCCGGCGAACCAGATCGGCCAGCGCACCCGGGCCGGCGTAGGCCAGCTCGTCGGACGCCGTGGCGGTCATACCTGCAGCGCGGTCACCAGCTCGCGGATCGCGCCCGGGTAGCGGTAGGTGATTCCGCCGTGCTTACCCTCGAATAGCTCGAGCGTATGAGCCGCGCCGATCTTCGAGAGCTCCTGGGCGAACGCCTGCGCGCCGAGGTCGAGGAAGTACTCGTCGGACTTACCGGCATCCAGGTAGATCCGGCGCATGCTGCGCAGCGCGTCAGCGTACCGGTGGGCCATGCGGACCGGATCGTGCTCGAGCCACAGCGCCCACACGTCATCGTCGAGCCGCCCGGTCGAGGGATCGAACGGCAGCAGCGCGGCGCCGGGCTGCGCGAGGTCTGGCGAGTAGGCGCACGCGTAGCCGTACATCTCGAACGGCGGCCCGTGGCGCGCGTACTCGAAGTGGTCGGCCGCGGCCAGCTTCTCGAAGAACACCTCGTAGGAGCCGTCGAAGTGGTCGCGCAGGGTGCGAGCGACATTGCGGAACTCGGGCAGGTAGCAGCATTCAAACAGGGCATCGCCGGCGTGCGATGCGAGGGCCCCGAACACGTCGGACCGCAGCATCGGCACAACCATTGCCCCGTATCCGCCCGATGACTTTCCGGCCAGGGCGCGCTGGTCGCGGCTGGCGGCGGTCGGATACCGCTCGTCGACGAATGCCACCACCTCGTCGCACAGGTAGTCGAGGTAGCGGCCGATCGAGGCCGAGTTGATGAACTGAGAGCCGCCCCGCGATGTCCACGCGTCGACGAACACCAGCAGCGCGTCGGGACAGGCGCGCGCGGCGAACATCGCATCGACGCGCTCGACCATGGTCGGCTCGAAGGGCGAGCGCGAGAGCCACATGTCGATCTGCCCGGTGAAGCCCTGGATGATGTAGACGCTGGGCAGCGGCTTGGGGTGGTCGAGCTCGATGCCGGGTGGCCGGTACACGTAGAGCGGCCGTCGCGCCGGGTCGCCCAGGGGGTTGTCGGCCAGGGCATCGGACTCGACGACCAGCTGGTCGAGCGCGCCCGCCAGCGGCCGCGCCCAGGGCGCTCCGACGACGCCTTCGAGTTCTCTCAGCGACACCCCCCAACCGTAGGGGAAATCGAGGCCCGCGTGCGAACCGAGTCAGATCGCCCGGGGTATATTGAAATTCGGGTCCCGGCCACCCGGGCACACGAGAAACTTCTCCCAGGCGCATGACCGATTCGCTTCAGAGAGCAAGCACCAACGGCGCCGGCGCGGATATCGACTCCGTCGAGACCAGCGAGTGGCTCGAGGCCGTCGACGCGGTAGTCGAGCACGACGGGCCGGATCGGGCGCGCCACATCCTCGCCCGCGCTGTGCAGCGCGCGCAGCTGGCCGGCAGCGGCCCCATCGCCAGCATCACCACGCCTTATGTGAACACGATCCCGGCCGCGCGTGAGGCCAAGCTACCGGGCGACCCGGCCGCCGAGCGGCGGCTGCGCTCGATCATCCGCTGGAACGCGATGGCCATGGTCGTGCGCGCCAACAAGACCTCCTCCGAGCTGGGCGGTCACATCGCGAGCTTCCAGTCGCTGGCCACGCTCTACGAGGTCGGTTACAACCACTTCTGGCATGCCCCGTCGGACGAGCACGGCGGCGATCTCGTGTTCTTCCAGGGCCACTCCTCGCCGGGCAACTACGCGCGGGCGTATCTGGAGGGACGGCTCAGCGCGGAGCAGCTCGACGGCTTTCGCCAGGAGGTCTCCAGGCCCGGCGGCCTGAGCTCGTATCCGCATCCGTGGTTGATGCCGGAGTTCTGGCAGTTCCCCACCGTGTCGCTCGGCATCGGCGCGATCACCTCGATCTACCAGGCGCGCTTCATGAAGTATCTCCAGGCGCGCGGGATGTCCGACACCGACGGGCGCAAGGTGTGGGCGTTCATCGGCGACGGGGAGGTCGATGAACCCGAGACCATGGGCTCAATCGGGATGGCCGGCCGCGAGCAGCTGGACAACCTGATCTGGGTGGTCAACTGCAACCTCCAGCGCCTGGACGGCCCGGTGCGGGGCAACGGCAAGATCATCCAGGAGCTCGAGGCCGACTTCCGCGGCGCCGGCTGGAACGTGATCAAGGTGATCTGGGGCTCGCGCTGGGACCCGCTGCTGGCCGAGGACCACGACGGCCGGCTGGTCAAGGTCATGGAGGAGTGCGTCGACGGCGAGTACCAGACCTACAAGTCCCGCGATGGCGCGTACGTGCGCGAGTACTTCTTCGGCAAGGACCCGGTGCTGCTCGACCGCGTCTCGCACATGTCCGACGAGGAGATCTGGCTGCTCAATCGCGGCGGGCTCGATCAGCAGAAGGTCTACGCCGCCTACCACGAGGCGGTCCAGCACTCGGGGCAGCCCACGGTGATCCTGGCCAAGACGATCAAGGGCTACGGGATGGGCGTCTCGGGCGAGGGCCAGATGATCACCCACCAGGCAAAGAAGATGACCGAGGACGCGCTGCTCGCCTTCCGCGACCGGTTCGAGTTGCCGCTCTCCGACGAGCAGGTGCGCGCCGCCGAGTACTACAAGCCGCCCAACGACTCGCCGGAGATGCAGTACCTCCGCGAGTGCCGGGCCGCGCTCGGCGGGAGCCTCCCGGCGCGCCGGCCGAAGGCTGATTCGCTGGAGGCGCCGCCGCTTGACACGTTCAAGGGACAGCTCGAGGGCACAGGCGATCGCGAGATCTCGACCACGATGGCGTTCGTGCGGGTGCTCGCCGCGCTGCTGCGCGACAAGCAGCTCAGCCGCCACATCGTCCCGATCGTCCCCGACGAGTCGCGCACGTTCGGAATGGAGGGGATGTTCCGCCAGGTGGGGATCTACTCGCCGGTCGGCCAGCTCTACCAGCCGCAGGAC
>JAFAYP010000414.1 GCA_019240305.1 Solirubrobacterales bacterium | reverse complement strand
GATGATTCCGCCCGCCTCGACACCGCCCGCAAGCCGCGTGCTGCAGATCGTGGCCGACGTGGTCTCGGCCTTCTACCTGCACCTGGAGGTGGCCGATCAGCCCGGCGTGCTGGCCACCGTGGCCCAGGTGCTGGCCGAGGAGCAGGTCTCGGTCAAGTCGGTGGTGCAGCGGGGGTTGGGCGATCAGGCGCGGCTGGTGATGGTGGTTCATCCCGTGCTCGAGTCCCGCTTCGCCTCGGCGATGGCCGCGCTGGGCCGGCTCGACGTGCTCCGCAAGCCGCCGCGGGCGATCCGCGTGCTCGAGGAGGAGTTCGGCTAGACCGCCGGCTTGTCCGACGCGGCCAACGTGTAACTCGGCCGCCTGGGCGGCGCGAGTTACAGGTTGGTCTTGCCAGAGGACGCTGAATCGGAATTCACCCGGCGGGCGGGGGTCGAGTTGCGGGTTGGCCACGCGGGTCGGGGGCGGTTCGGCTAGGGTGCCGCGTCGATGAAGGCGGTCCAGATCGTCGAGCTGAGCGGCCCGCGCGACGCGCTGAAGCTCGTCGATGTGGCCGAGCCGGAGCCGAGCCATCCGAGCACCCCGGGGCAGGGGGTGCTGGTCGAGGTTCACGCCGCGGGCGTTTCGTTCCCCGAGGTGCTCCAGACGCGCGGTCAGTACCAGGTCAAGCCCGAGGTCCCGTTCACTCCGGGCAGCGAGGTCGGCGGGATCGTCAAATCGGCTCCGGAGGACGCACACGTCAAGGCGGGCGACCGCGTCGCGGCGTTCTGCATGCTGGGCGGCTGGGCCGAGGTCGCGGTGGCGCCGGCGTTCTTCGCCTTCGCCCTGCCCGACGAGCTCGACTTCGCCCACGGCGCCGGCCTGGTCCTCAACTACCACACGGCCTACTTCGCGCTGCAGATGCGCGGCCGGCTGACCGAAGGCGAGACGGTGCTGGTGCACGGCGCCGCCGGCGGGGTCGGGACGGCCGCGCTTCAGGTGGCGCGCGGTCTCGGCGCGCGGACGATCGCGGTGGTGTCCAGCGACGAGAAGGAACGGGTGGCCCGCGAGGCGGGTGCGGAGGAGGTGGTGCGCAGCGACGGGCCGTGGAAGGACCAGGCCAAAGAGATCTCCGGGGGAGGGGTGGACGTGGTGGTCGACCCGGTCGGGGGCGAGCGCTTCACCGACAGCCTGCGCTCACTGAGGGAGGGCGGCCGGGTGATCGTGGTCGGCTTCACCGGCGGCGCGATCCCCGAGGTCCGGGTCAACCGGCTGCTGCTCGGCAACACCGAGGTGATCGGCGCCGGGTGGGGCGCCTACGTGCTGCGCAGGCCCGAGCTGAACGTCGAGATCGGCCAGGCGATCGACCGGCTGATCGCCGGCGGGTTCGTGCGGCCGATCGTCGGGGCGCGCTTCCCGCTCGAGCAGGCGGCCGATGCGCTCGAGCTGATCGACGGCCGCGGCGCGACCGGCAAGGTCGTGCTCGACGTCGCGGCGCCGGCACTGTAGCGGCCCGGCCGGCTCTGACATTCTCCTTAACGACCATGCCCGGGATCATCGAGCGATATCGAGAGCGGCTGCCGTTCGCGAGCGGCGATCCCGTGATCTCGCTCCAGGAGGGCTCGACCCCCCTGATCCTGGCCGAGCGGCTGTCCGAGAAGGCCGGGGTCGAGGTGTGGTTGAAGATCGAGGGCGCCAACCCGACCGGCTCGTTCAAGGACCGGGGGATGACCTGTGCGGTGTCGGCCGCCGTGCGCGAGGGCGCCGAGGCGGTCATCTGCGCCTCGACCGGGAACACCGCGGCCTCGGCGGCGGCGTACGCGGCACGGGCCGGGCTGCGGGGGGCGGTGATCGTCCCCGAGGGCAAGATCGCCACCGGCAAGCTGGCCCAGGCGCTCATCCACGGCGCCCGGGTGGTCGCCCTGCGCGGGAACTTCGATGAGGCGCTCAGGCTGGTGCGCGAACTGGTCCACCGCCACCCGATCTCGTTGGTCAACTCGGTCAACGACTTTCGGATCGAGGGCCAGAAGACCGCCGCGTTCGAGATCGTCGAGGATCTGGCCGGCGAGCTCGACGCGCTGTGCATCCCGGTCGGCAACGCCGGCAACATCACCTCGTACTGGAAGGGCTTCCAGGAGATACTCCCACCCACCCACCAGCCTCGGATGTGCGGCTTCCAGGCGGCCGGCGCGGCGCCGCTCGTGCACGGCAAGCCCGTCGAGCACCCCGAGACGGTGGCCAGCGCGATCCGGATCGGCAATCCGGCCCGCTGGGAGGAGGCGATGGACGCCATGACCTCGAGCGGCGGCACGGTCAAGGCGGTGACTGACGCCGAGATCCTCGCCGCGTACCGCCTCCTCGCCTCCGCGGAGGGCGTGTTCTGCGAGCCGGCCTCGGCCGCCAGCGTGGCCGGCCTCCTGACCCATGGGGCCGGCGAGGGCGTGCGCCGCGTGGTCTGCGTGCTGACCGGCCACGGGCTCAAGGATCCGCAGACTGCGCTCGAGCACGCCGGCGCGGTCGTGCCCTGCGATCCAGAGCTGAGCGCGATCGAGCGCGCGGTGCTTCGGTGAGTGCCGGCCTGTCCCGCCGGCGCGTCGTGCGCGTGCCGGCTTCCTCGGCCAACCTCGGGCCCGGCTTCGACGCACTGGCCGCCGCGATCGCACTGCACCTCGAGCTCGAGGTTGTGGAGACCGGGTGCTTCGCCGTGCAGACCGAGCTCGACCTCCCCCGGGGGCGCGAGAACCTGGTGGTGCGGGCGTTCGAGCGGCTGCATCCGGCCGACGCCTTCGAGTTCCGGATCACGTCGGACATACCCCTGTCCGGCGGCCTGGGCTCGAGCGCTGCGGCGATCGTGGCCGGCCTGCTGGCCGCCGATCACCTGTTCGAGCTCGATGCCGACATCCTGCGGATGGCGGCCGAGATGGAGGGGCACCTCGACAACGTGGCCGCCGCCCTGCGCGGGGGGTTCGTGGTCTGTAACGGGGCGGTGGCCCACCGGTTCGAGCCGCCGATGGGGCTCGAGGCGGTGCTGGTGGTCCCCGACGCGGCGGTCCCCACGCACCAGGCGCGCGCCGCGCTGCCCGAGCGGGTGGCGATCGACGACGCGGTGTTCAACATCGCGCACGCGTCGATGCTGATGCTCGGGCTGGCCACGGCCGACTGGGAGCTGATCTCGGTGGGGCTCCAGGACCGCATGCACCAGGCCCAGCGCGCTCACCTGTATCCCCGCTCGGCCGAGCTGCTCGAGCGCGCCCAGGGGCTGGGGGCGCTCGGGGCGACGATCTCCGGCGCGGGGCCGACGGTGCTCGTGTGGTGTACCTATGACCAGACGGGGCCGCTGGTCGAGGCGCTGGCCCGGCAGGCCCAGGGCTGGGCGCACGTGATGCGCGGGCGCTTCGAGCCTCACGGCGCGGACGTCCGCTCGCTCTAGTCCTTGGCGTTGCGCTGCTCGTCGAGGCGGGCGCGCAGCCACTCGGCGTGGGTCTCCTGGACCTCGCGCCCGTTCCGCGTGAACTCGATGAACAGGCGCAGCTCGTCCTCGCTGTAGC
>JAFAYP010000384.1 GCA_019240305.1 Solirubrobacterales bacterium | reverse complement strand
ACGACGATCCCGACACCGCTCGCGGCTGACCGGGAGGCCGGTCGGCTTCGAGCCCGTGGTGGCGCCGCGCGCCACGCGCCGCGAACCGAAGGCGAGATTCACGACACTCGCCGAGCCCAGCCGGACGAATGGCGTGAAATGCATGCTATGCAGGAGGAAACGCGCCACTCGAGCTGGGGCACGCGGCGAATGGCGAGTTATCTGGCACCGGAAAGATGTGCATCGGCAGCCGGCTGCCTACAGCCGGCCCCCTAACCCTCAGCCGCGGGACACACCAGCCGGTAGTCGCACACCGAGCACGCCGCGTAGGAAGGCGTGGGCTCGAACCCCTGCGAGAGGATCCCATCGGCCACCTCCATCGCCACGTCCTGGATCCACTCAAACCGGTCCTCGCGGTCGTCGGGAACCGCCACCTTCTGGTCGTCCAGGACGTAGTAGTAGGCCTGCTGGGTGCAGTCCAGCCGCCACGCCTCCCGCGCCCCCACGGCATACAGCGACAGCTGTACGTCGTCGATCAGCTGACCCGGGCTCTTGGGCCGCCCGGTCTTGTAGTCGATCAGCTCGTACTCGCCGCCGGGCAGGCGATCGACGCGGTCAACCCGCCCGCGCAGTAGGTGCGGCCCCAGCTTGAAGGAGAACGCGCGCTCGAACCAGAGCGGCTCGGCTTCCGATGACTGAAAGCGCGCGTGATATTGGGTGAGAGCCGCCGCCGCCTTGCCGCGCAGCTGACGCTCCTCCTCGGAGTCGCCGAACCCGCCCCGCCGCCAGCCGAAATCGAGCAGGCCGAGGAGATCCCCCAAAGAGCCCGACACCTCCTCGCGGCCGTGGAAGCGCTCGAGCACCTGGTGCACGACGATCCCGAAGCGCTGGTGGATGGTCGGCTCCTGCGGGATCCGGAACACCCGCGCGAACTTGTACTTCAGCGGGCACGTCCGGTAGGTGTCGATGTCGGACGCCGACAGCACGATGCCGTCGCCGCGCAACGGCAGGAAGGTCTCCACCGACGGGTCGTCGCGGGCGGTCACCGCGGCGGCCCGCCGGCGCGCGTCACGCTCGGCGTCCAGCAGGTAGTCATCGAGCACCGACGAGGTGAAGATCTCGCGCTGCTCGGCCGTCACCGCCTGAAGGATCCGCGAGTTCACGTCGCGCACCGCCTCGGCCAGCGACTGCCCCTCGGGCCGCTCGATCAGCGCCGCCAGCTTGAGCAGTTCCAAGTACCGCACCACGGCATGGGACACGTCGAGATCGGTATCGAGCCGCAGCTCGGCCAGTCGGCCGCCCGCCCGCATGGTTCCCTCGAGCACCTCGTCGCGCAGCAGCCGGTAGGTCGAGTGGAGGGTCTCGGCCGGACCGAACATCTCCTCCTCCTGCTCCACCCATGCCCCGGCCACGGCGACCCGCATCGCCTCCACAGCCGCCGCCGGCGCAAACGCCGACCCGCGCTCCCCGACCGCCGGATAGGCGAGCACCACCCGCCGGCGCGCCCGCGTGATCGCCACGTACAGGACCTGGCGGACGACGGGCACGGCCTCGGCGGCACCAGTCTCGGCAATCCCCTCCAGGCCCCCATCCGGATCCGAGATCACCGCCGGTTCCGAAAGCGCCGGCGCCAACAGCCCCGCGTGCAGCCCCAGCACGTAGACGTGCTCGGCTTCGAGCGCGGCCGCGCCGTCCAGCGCGACGACCTGCACCAGCTGGGGCGAAACCAGGTCCGGCTCCTCGTGCTCGCGCAGGCCGAAGTCGGCCACGGCGGCGATGTGCCGAGCGAACTCTCGCGGCGTGGCGTGGGGCAGCCGCCGGACGAACGCGGAAGCCAGCTCGCCGAAGCGAGCCAGCGCCCGGAGCCGCTCGACGACGTTCGACTGAGCGGTGAACAGCTGCTGGCGACGCAACCCCAGGCGCTCGATCAGCCGGTGCACGTACAGGTCAGGTCGGGTGCTGTCGATCTCGGCCATGCCGGCGCGATACAGCTTCAGGAACACGTGGATCCGCTCCCGCGCCTCGGGCGGGACCTGCGGGGACTCGAGCGCGGCCTCGAGCGCTCCGACCATGTCGAGCTTGCGACGGCGCGCGATCTGGGTACAGCGGGCAATGTCCACCGAGCGCAGCTCGACCGGCGCCCGTGCCAGCGCGCGCACGACGGCCGGGGCATCGGTCGGGTCGGCCAGCAAGCGCAGCCATGCCAGCACGTCGCGGATCTCGGCCCGCCGGAAGAACGCGGTCTCCCCGACCATCCGGTGCGCCACCGCCCGCTCCTCCAACGCGACGACGACCGCCTGCCCCTCCCGGGAGACGCTCGGTACGAGCACCGCGATCTGCCCGGGCGGGACCCCCTCCCCGGCGATGAGCCGCTCGATGTCGGCCGCCACGGCCTGCGCCTGGGCGCGCTCGTTGGCGCAGCGCCAGAACGCGAGCTCCCCCTCCACCGGCGCCGGCTCGCACGAATCGACCCCGACGACCGCGCCGGCCGCGCGCATCAGGCGGCGCGGCACGCGCAAGCTGGCCTCGAGCATCACCACCCGGGCCTCGACCAGCGAGGACTCACCCAGCGGCGACCCGCGCGACCCGCGCACCGGGTCGGCCGCGACGGTCAGTCGCGAGCCCGCCAGTTCGCGGGCCAGCGTGGCCGAGGCCAGGTCGAAGTCGTGCCCATCGTCCACCAGGACGTGGTCAAAGCGCTCCGCCGACCCGCCCCGCTGGCGCACGACCTTCAGCGCGTCGCGGATCAGGTCCCCGGCGTCCCGGGCCCCCGCCTCGGCCAGCAGCCGCTCGTGGACGCGATACACCTCGGCGAACTCGGCCTCGAGCTCGGCATCCGCCGTCGCGCCCGACTCCGCCAGGCGCGCTGCCCACCGGGCGTGGTCCTCCGCTCCCACCAGATGCGCCTTCAACCAGTCGATCCGCCGGATGAACCCGGCCAGGAGAGCGTGGGCGCTGCCGCCGAAGTCGTGACGCTCGAGCGAAAGGCGATCGATCCCCCCGAGCAGCATGGCGAAGCGCTCGGCCGGGCCGAGGACCGGCTCCAGGGATGCCGTTCCCTGCCCAGCGGAACCCAGCATCAAGGCGGACGCCTCGACGGCCGTCAGCACGAACAGCTCGTCGTAGCCCTGCCGAAGTCCCTGCTCGAGCCTGGCGCGCGAGGCGTCTGCCCGCGCCGCCGAGGGGGCCAGCAGCAGCACCCCCTCCGGCCGGCAACCCTGTTCCACCAG
>JAFAYP010000138.1 GCA_019240305.1 Solirubrobacterales bacterium | reverse complement strand
ATGCCGAGCCCGAGCCAGACGACCAGGAGTCCGAACAGCACGCTGAGGATGACGCTGAGGCCGGGGCGCATGGTGAGTTGCTGGGCGGCAGCGGGCGGCGCGACCAGCAGCGCGAACACGAGCAGGGCACCGGTGATCTGGCTGGTGGCGGCCACCGCGGCGGCCAGCAACAGCAGGAATCCCGTGTCGAGGGCGGCGACGCGGAGCCCGCGCGCCCGAGCGGCTTCGGGATCGATCGTCCCGAGCAGCAGCGGTCGTGCCGCGAAGGCGACCAGCGCGAGCGCCGCCAGCGCGATGATCAGCAGGGTCAGGACCTGACCATGGCTGACCCCGAGGAAGGTTCCGAACAGCAGCGTCTCGGTCCCGCCGAGCACGGCGTTGTTGAGCGACAGGAAGAGGAACCCGGCGGCCAGCCCGACCGTCTGCACGGTGGCGATCGTGGCGGTCTCGGTCCCGTAGCCCCGCCGGAGCGATCCGCGCGCGCCGCGCATGGCCAGGGCCGCACCGCCGCACGCCAGGTAGTAGCCGAGCGCGGTGGGGATACCGATCAGCGCGGCGCCCGCAGCGCCCGGGAAGGCCATCACCGACAGGGTGTGGCCGGCGAAGCTCTGGCGGCGGAGCACCATGTACCAGCCGACCACCGCCGCCAATACCGCGACGATCGTTCCCGCCTCGAGCGCATTGACCATGAACGGGAAGCTGAGCAGCGCGTTCAGGTCGGTTATCGGATTGGGGGAGACGGTCGGGCTCACGTGGCCAGCGCGTGGCGCGGGGCGTGATGGTGCGACGCGTCGGGCTGACCGACCACGACCAGGCGGCCGTCCTGAGTCTGGAGCACCTCGATCGGGGCGCCGTACAGCTCGCTCAGCGTGGCTGAGCTGATCACCTCCTCGGCCCGGCCGCTGCGGGCGTGTCCACCCGCCATGTAGATCACCTGATCGAGGTAGGGAAGGAGGGGGTTGACGTCGTGGGCGACGAGCAGCACCGAGACGTTCTCCGCGGAGCAGATCCGCCGCAGGAGGCCGGCTACGGCGGCCTGATTGGGCAGGTCGAGGCTGTCGAGCGGCTCATCCAGGATGAGCAGCCGAGGCGCGCGGACCAGCGCCTGGGCGATCAGCAGCCGCTGCTGCTCGCCACCGGAGAGCTCGCCGATCGGGCGCTGTGCATAACTCTGCGCGTCGACCAGCTCGATGACCTCGCGGACCCGGGCGACTTCGCCGCGCTGCCGGGCGCGCGCGCTTCTGGTCAGCGCGAGCGGGAGTCCCCAGCGGGCGCCGTCGATGCCGAGGCGGACCAGGTCGACTCCCCGGATGCGGGTGGAGGCATCGAAGCCGCGGCGTTGGGGGAGATAGCCGATCGCGCCGCGGGCCTGAGCCGGCGGGCCGCCAAGGACGGTCACCGAGCCCGCCTCGAGGCGGATCAGTCCGAGGATCACGCGCATGAGCGTCGACTTTCCCGCTCCGTTGGGGCCGAGCACGGCGACCAGCTGGCCCGATCCGACCTTCAGCTCAACGTCGCTGAACACGCGCTTGCCGCCCAGCCGGACGGCCGCGCCGGTCAGCTCGATCATCGTCCGGTCGCGTCGTGCAGCGCGCGTTCGATCTGCTCGAGCTGGGCGACCTGCCACTGCTCGAAGGTGGCACTGGCCGGCGCCAGCGTCTCGGTGATCGTGGCGATCGGAATGTGGTTGGCCCGGGCCAATGCGTTCAGGCGCTGGATCTGCGGCGTCGCGTTCTGCGAGTTGTAGATCCACACCTTGATCTGATGGCGGGCGATCTGCTCCTGGGTGGTGATCGTGTCCTGGGCGCTCACCTCGGTGCCCTCGCTGATCGCCTTCATGAAGCTGTAGGGCGTGATCAGGTCGAGGCCGAGGGCCGGTGCCTGCAGCGCGAAGATGCTCTCCGAGGCGCCGACCGGGACGTTCGCGTAGCGGCTCTTGATCTGGGCGATCAGCTGGTGGTAGCGCTCGAGATCGCGTGTCTGGAAGGTCGCGAGCTGGTTGGCGTAGTAGTGCGCGTCCTTGGGGTCGAGCTTGCTCAGCTCGGCGGTGATCGTGTCCGCGACCGTGGCGACGTCGGCCGGGTCATACCAGCGGTGGGGGTTGTCCCCGTCGCGCAGGCCGAACAGGTTGCCCACGGTGAGCACGATCCGGCCCGGCGCCGGGTTGGCCGCGAGCAGCTTGGGTGCCCACGGGTCGTAGCCGATGCCGTTGACGATCGCCAGCTGCGCGGTGGCGAGTGTGCGCGCGTCGTTGGCGCTCGGCTCGTAGGAGTGGGGATCCTGCGCCGGGTTGGTGATGATGCTCTGGACGTCGGCGTGGACACCGGCGATCTGGCTGGCTATCGAGCCCCAGAAGTTCTCGGCCGCGACGACGCGGACGCCGTTCGTGCTGGCCTTCGAGGTGGCGCCGCAGCCGCTCAGAGCGCCTGCCGCGGCGAGCGCCAACAGGCCGGCCGCGGCCGTTGCGGCGGCGGTCCGGAACCTCGTGCCGAGCCCACGTCTACCCACGCACAGAAACCTACCACAAATGAGACTGAGTCTCGGAGTTATTCTCAGTCTCGTTTGGCTTGGGGCTAAGCTGTCTGGAAGATGGCGGGCGAAGCGGTCACCTGGAGCGAGCACGTGGATGACGTGCTGGCTCGCGCCGGGCTCAAGCACGGTGGCGCACGTCAGCGGGTCATCGACCTGCTGGCCTACGAGCAGTGCGCGCTGAGCGCGGTCGAAATCGAGGACGCATTGCGGGCCCAGGGCAAGCCCACCGC
>JAFAYP010000340.1 GCA_019240305.1 Solirubrobacterales bacterium | reverse complement strand
TGTTCAGACCGACGCGGCGCTGTCGCCGGAGACCTGCGACCTGCTGCTCGCCGTCACCGTCAGGCGCTCGTTCGAGCGGATCAGCGTCGACGGACAGCTCTCGACCAGCGACACCGTGATCCTCCAGGCCAGCGGCGAGTCCGGGGTACCGATCGAGCCCGAGACCGAGGACGAGGTGCGCTTCGGCGAGGCGCTCGACGCCCTGCTGCGCCAGCTCGCTCTGTACATCGTGCGCGACGGGGAGGGCTCGCGACGCATCTGTCGCGTCGTGGTGCGTGGGGGAGAGGCCTCCGCGGTCGATCGTGTCGCGCATGCTGTCGCCGATTCGCCGCTGATCAAGACCGCGCTGTATGGCGGCGACCCGAACTGGGGCCGGATCGTCCAGGCCGCGGGGATGGCCATGCCGGACACCGCGCCACTGCCGGTCGATATCTCGATCGAGGGGGTCGAGGTGTGTCGCCGCGGCCAGTACGTCGGCCACGACGAACGCGCGCTGGCCAAGGCCGTGCAGGGCGAGGAGATCGAGTACGAGATCGGGTTGCCCGGTGAGGGCCTCGAGACCGAGCGCTTCTTCTCCGACCTGGGCCACGAGTACGTGACGCTCAATGCCGAATACACCACCTGATCTGCCCGTATATGACACCGAGCGCGTGCGCGACGTCGCCACCCTGCTCGAGGCTCTGCCGTACATCCGCGAGTTCCACGGAAAGACCGTGGTGATCAAGTACGGCGGCGCCGCGATGATCGATCCCGCGCTCAAGGAGGAGTTCGCGCGTGACGTGGTGCTGCTCAAGTACGTCGGGATGAACCCGGTGGTCGTGCACGGCGGCGGGCCTGAGATCACCAGTTACATGGAGCGGCTCGATCTGCCCGTGCAGTTCGTGGACGGCCTGCGGGTGTCCAACCCGGAGACGGTCGAGGTGGCCAAGATGGTCCTGGTCGGCAAGGTCAACAAGGACATCGTGCTGCTCATCAACCGCCACGGCCAGCCGGCCATCGGTCTGTGCGGCGACGACGGCCTGCTGTTCCGGGCCACCCGCAAGGTGGCGCCGAGCGGGCAGGACATCGGATTCGTGGGCGGGATCGAGCGCGTCGACGTCAACGTCCTGTCACACGTGGCCCAGGATTACATCCCGGTGGTGGCCAGCGTGGGCGCCGATGCGGAAGGCAACTCCTACAACATCAACGCCGACGAGGCCGCGGGCGCGGTCGCGCGCGCGCTCAAGGCCTACAAGCTGATGTTCCTGACCGACGTGCCGGGCTGGCTGCGCGACCCGGCCGACCCCGAGAGTGTCGTGTCGGAGGCCAGCGTGGACACCGTGCAGGAGCTCTTGCCGCGGATCGCCGGCGGCATGCGCCCCAAGCTCGAGGCCTGCGTGGATGCCATCCACGGCGGGGTGTCGTTCGCGCACATCGTCGATGGGCGCGTGCCCCACTCACTGCTGCTCGAGCTGTTCACCAACGCCGGCCAGGGCACCAAGATCGGCCTCTTACCGTGACCCTGACCGAGCTCCAGGAGCTGGAGGCGGCGCATGCGGTACCGACCTACGTGCGCAACCCCGTCGAGTTCGTGCGCGGCGAGGGCGCGCGCCTGTGGGACGCCGACGGCAACGAGTACCTGGATTTCCTGGCCGGCATCTCGGTGCTGAACGTGGGTCACTGTCACCCGCGGATCGTCGAGACCGTGCGCGAGCAGGTAGGACGGCTGACCCACGTGTCCAACCTCTACTACACCGAGCCGGCGCTGAGGCTCTCGGCGCGGCTGGCCGAGAGCTCGCTCGGCGGCAAGGTGTTCCTGTGCAACTCCGGCGCCGAAGCGAACGAGGCGGCGATCAAGCTGGCCCGGCGGGCCCGGCCGCAGGGGAAGCTCGTAGTGCTCCAGGGCGCCTTCCACGGCCGGACCTACGGCGCCCTATCGGCGACACCGCAGGAGTCCAAGCAGGCGCCGTTCGCGCCGCTCGTGCCCGGCTTCGAAGTCATCCCCAAGGATCCGGGCGCACTCGACGCCGCAGTCGATTCTGAGACGGCCGCGGTGCTGCTCGAGCCGATCCA
>JAFAYP010000473.1 GCA_019240305.1 Solirubrobacterales bacterium | reverse complement strand
CCGGCCACCTGATGGGTCAGGTCGAGCACACGGACGCCGTGCAGCGCCAGGGGGGCGCGGCTCTGAGCCGCAGACCCGCTGTCGTCCATTGGCCTCAACCCTCCTCACATGATGTGATGAGCACGACGGCCCGTCCCGCGCGTCCGGTGGTCCGGAGCCGACGCACGGATCGTATACGATGAGTTCTCCGTCTGCCACGCCGCCCTCGTGACCGCCGGCCGTGCTCGCCGGTGCTACCGGGGGGGCCGCGTTCGGCCGCCGGCGTGCCTCGGTCCCGGCGGGTGTGGAGTTACGAGCGGTCGAGCTCGGCGCGGCGCTCGAGGAACGAGCGCACCGTCGTCAGCCGGTGCTCGCGGATCAGCAGCTCGATCTCCATGGCCGGCGCGCCGTCGCGCAGGCGCTCGAGCAGGTGGCGGTGCTCCTCGACCGCGCCCGGTGCGCGCTCAGGGACAAAGGCGAAGGTCGAGCGCCGGATCGCATCCAGCCGCGACCACTCGAGGTCGATGACCGACAACAGGTGCGCGTTGCCGCATGGGCGGTAGAGCGCTTCGTGAAACGCCTTGTTGTCCCGCGTGAAGGAGACCGGGTCGAGCCGGGACAGGCCGGCCGCCATCCGATCATTGATTCGAGCAGCGAGCTGCAGATCGCGCTTGGTCAGCCGACCGACGGCGAGGCCGGTGGCGACTCCCTCGAGCACCGCGAGAGTTTGCATCGACTCGGCATACGCATTGGCGTTGATGCTCGAGACCCGCGCGCCGACGTTTCGCTGGAAGCTGGCGAAGCCCTCCGCCTCCAAACGCCGGATCGCCTCCCGGACCGGCACCGGACTGATGTCGAGGTCGCGGGCGATGCGCTGCAGGATGAGTCGCTCGCCCGGCTGGTAGACGCCCTCGGCGATCCATTGGCGCAGGGTCTCGTAGGCGCGATCGGCCTTTGAGGCGGCGCTCGTGGCGTCGACCCCGACGATCGCGGTCACGGCTGCCGTCCCGCCGGTTGAAATGGCAGCGTGGGCCCCGTCCGCCCCCTCGGCGATCCGTTCCCCCGGCTCAGTCGCGTCGTCCACCGCATCTGCGCTGGAAAGGCTACACGCTGGCCTGACCGTCATCGGCTCGATGCTCGTCGATGGCCGAGCCGTATTGCGCGCCCGGAATCGGTGTGGCGCTCTACGAGGTACTCGTCGCGGAGCTGGTCACGCCCGGCAAGCAGGGGGTGGCAGTCGGCCTCGTTTGATCGCTCACCCGCCACCCGCGCCGGCCATCCGAGCCGGCCCGACGGTCAGGTTGACGTGGGGGCTGTCAGCCAAGAGCGCGCGTACCTTGGTCTGCCCGGTCTGGCTGAGCGGCGCGAGCGGTTCGCGGGCGTGCTCGGAGGCGAGCAGTCCGAGGTGGTGCATGATCCATTTGACCGGGACGGGGTTGGTCTCGGCAAAGGCGGCATCGACGAGGGCGTGGAGCTGGTAGTGCAGCGAGCGGGCCGTGTCGTGGTCGCCGGCGGTGAACGCGTCGTAGAGCCGGGCGGCCGGCTCGGGCGCGAAGTTGCCCACGCAGGAGAGGTGACCGCGCCCGCCCAGGCACAGCATCGGGTAGCACAGCAGCTCGATCCCCGACAGCGCGATGAAGTCGGTGCCTGCCTCGTTGAGCACGTAGGAGACGTGCTCGAAGTCGCGTGTGGTCTCCTTGATCCCGACGATGTTGGGATGGGCGCGGCGGAGCTTTCCGACAGTCGCCGGATGAATGTCGACGGCGGCGCGGACCGGGACGTTGTAGAGGATGATCGGGAGGTCCGGGAACTCGGCGGCGACCCGCGCGTACCAGCTGTAGAGGCCGTCCTGCTGGGCCCGGCCGTAGTAGGGGGTGACCACCAGCGCCGCCGCCGCGCCCAGCCGCTCGGCCTCCGCGGTCAGCTCCAGGGTCTCGGCCATCAATGCGGTGCCGGTCCCCGGCAGAAACGGGACGCGGTCGCCGATGGCCGAGGCGGCGGCGCGCATGACCTCGATGCGCTCGGCCACGGTCTGGCTGGTCGGCTCTCCGGTCGACCCGCCGACCGAGATCCCGTGGGTGCCTCGCGCCAGCTGCCAGTCGATCAGCCGGGGGATGGCGGTCAGATCCAGCTCGCCGGCCTCGGTGAAGGGCGTGATCAGCGGGGTGATCGCGCCCCGCACCGCGGACGGGTCGGCGGCAAACGGGCTGATCATGGGCTCGGGTTCACGGGTCGGGTGGCACGCCAGCGCTCGTAGTCGCCCTCACGCTCCTTGGAGAGGGGATACAGGCCGCGGAAGCTCTCCCCGGCCTTGACGCGCTCCAGCGCGAAGCTTTCCTTCTGCTCGACCTCGTAGGCATCGTGGGCGATCCGCTCGGCCAGCTTGGCCGGCAGGACGACCACCCCCTCGCCGTCGCCGACGAGCACGTCGCCCGGCATCACCAGCACGCCGGCGCAGGTGATCGGCAGGTCGATGTCCATCGGGATGTGCGCGGTCCAGAGCGACGATGCGTTGGCCGCGCGGTAGTAGGTCGGCAGCTCGAGCGCGGCCACCCCGGGCGTGTCGCGCACCCCACCGTCGGTGACGATACCGGCGCCGCCGCGAGCCAGGACACGGGCGGCCAGGATGTCGCCGATCGTCCCTGCGCCCGTCTCGCCGCGCGCCTCCATCACCACCACATCATCCGGGGACACCGACTCGACTGCTCGCTTCTGGGCGTCCTCGGAGCCTCGCATCGACTCCCGCACGTCCGCGCGGATGGCGACGTAGCGCAGAGTGCGGGCATAGCCGACCATCCGCATCTCCGGCCGCGTCGGGCGCAGCCCGGACAGGAATGTCGTTTGGACTCCATGGCGGCCCAGCTGCACCGTCAGCGTCGCCGTCGACACGGCCCTGAGCAGCGTGAGCGCGTCGGTCGACAGCGGCATGGCCCGGTGCGGGTTGATCCCGGTGGCGAACGCGATCGCCTCGGGCGTCTGCTTGGGCATCGCCCCGTAGGGCTTGAGCTCGGCGGTTCCGCCGACCACCCGGCTGGTCACGCTGCCGGCGCCCTCCAGCGCCACCTCGACGACGTCGCCGGGCACGATCACTCCCGTCCCGGCCGGTGTGCCGGTGAGGATCACGTCGCCGCGCTCCAGGGTCATGAGCCGCGACAGGTCGGCGATCAGCTCGGCGAAGGTGAAGATCAGACCAGCGCCGGTGGTGTCCTGGCGCACCTCCCCGTTGACCGTCGTAGTCAGGTGTAGGGCGTCGTGGTCGAGGCCGTGCGCCGCCATCGCCGGGCCGATCGGCGTGAACCCGTCCTGGCCCTTGGCCAGCACCCCGGAGCCCCGGTCGGCCCAGCGGAAGTCCTGCAGCCCGATGTCGTTGGCCGGCGCGAACCAGCCGATGTGCCCGCTCGCCTCCCCCGGGGTTACGTTGCGGGCCTCAGAGCCGATGATGACGGCGATCTCGCCCTCATAGGTCAGGAGCTCGGTTCCCGGGGGGCGCACCAGATCCCCGCCGGTCGAGATCGACGAGCTCGGCTTGAAGAAATAGGACGGCTCGGTTGGCGTGCGTCCCCGCTCCGCGGCCCGGCTGTGGTAGTTGAGGTGGACGGCGATGATCTTGCCGGGGATCAGCCCCTCGGGCAGTGTCACTACGCGAGCACCTCGCTGTGCTGGGCGCGTTCGTCCACGTCGGCGGATTCGATCGGGACCGGCTCGCCATCGAGGCCCAGCAGCCGGCTTGACTCCTCGTACCAGCTGTCGGGCGCGCGAGCGCCCCAGAACGATCGGCATCGCGGGTCGTTGACCGACCAGCGCAGCGGCTTGTGATCGGGATCGCCGGTGTAGTAGTCACACGAGTAGAGCTCGATGCGGTGCCCGTCGGGGTCTCGCAGGTAGACGAAGAACGCGTTGGAGACCCCGTGGCGGCCGGGACCGCGTTCGATCGCGTCCGAGCGATGACCGCCGGCCAGCTGATCGCACGCGCGCAGGACACCTGCGGGCTCGGCTATCCAGTAGGCGAAGTGATGCAGCCGCGGGCCAGTCCCCGCGGTCAGGGCGACATCGTGCACGGTGGGCTTGCGCAGCAGCCACGCCCCGGTGATGCGCGCGTTGACCGGGTGATCGGTGGAGATGTACTCGCTGCAGCGAAAGCCGAGGCCCAGCCAGAACCGGAAGGCGTCCTCGACCCGGGGCGAGTGCAAGTTGAGATGGTCGAAGCGCAGCACCGGCGCGCCGCGGTGCAGGTCAAACCGCTGATGCTGGGGCTCGAACTGCTCGATCGCGTGAAAGAAGGCCAGCGGGTAGCCGAACGGGTCGGACACGTGCAGCGACCGGCCCATTCCCGGATCAGCGCCGGGCTCGTGCCAGCGGCTGGGCAGATCCATCTGATCGAAGTGCTCCGCCAGCAGCTCCAGGTCGTGTTCGGTGCGCGTGCGGAAGCCGAGCCGAGCGGCGCATGCGACGGGCGAGCGGCGCAGGATCAGCGAGTGGTGCTGGCGCTCCTCCCAGCCCCG
>JAFAYP010000389.1 GCA_019240305.1 Solirubrobacterales bacterium | reverse complement strand
TGGCCAACGGCCCCGGAGACCCCGGGGCGCTCGACTACATCGTCGAGACCATCCGTGAGCTGGTCGGCAAGAAGCCGGTGTACGGCATCTGTCTCGGCCACCAGCTGCTTTGCCGCGCGGTCGGACTGAACACCTACAAGCTGCCGTTCGGTCACCACGGCGCCAATCACCCGGTCAAGGACCTGACGACCGGGGTGGTCGAGATCACCAGTCAGAACCACGGCTTCGCGGTGCTCGGCCCGAGCGGGGCGAAGACGATCGACACCGACGACGCCGTGCGCTGGGACACCGACTTCGGCGCCGCCGAGCTCACCCACATCAACCTGTACGACCGCACGGTCGAGGGGCTGGCGCTCAAAGACGTCCAGGGCGCCACCGTCCAGTACCACCCCGAGGCCGGCCCGGGTCCCAACGACGCGCTTCACCTGTTCGACCGCTTCGTGAATGAGATTCGCCGTGCCGCGTAGGGACGACCTGAACAAGATCCTGCTGATCGGGTCGGGCCCGATCGTGATCGGCCAGGCGGCCGAGTTCGACTACTCGGGCACGCAGGCCTGCCGGGTGCTGATGCAGGAGGGCTACGAGGTCGTGCTCGTGAACTCCAATCCGGCCACGATCATGACCGACCCCGAGGTGGCCACCACCACCTACGTCGAGCCGCTGCTGGTCGGCCCGGTCCGTCAGGTGATCGAGCGCGAACGCCCGGATGCGCTGCTCCCGACGCTCGGCGGGCAGACCGCGCTCAACCTCGCCAAGGCTCTGAAGGAGAACGGAACGCTCGACGAGTACGGCGTCGAGCTGATCGGCGCCGACTACGACGCGATCGAGCGCGCCGAGGACCGCGAGCTGTTCCGCGACACGATGCAGAAGGCCGGGCTCCGCGTGCCCCGCAGCGCGATCGCCCACACGATCGAGGACGCGCGGGCCGCCGTCGCCGAGATCGGGCTGCCCTTCATCGTCAGGCCGGCGTTCACGCTCGGGGGCAAGGGCGGGGGCATCGTGCGTAGCGAATCTGACCTCGACCACGTAGTTGGTCGCGGCCTGAGCGCATCGCCGATCTCGCAGGTCCTGATCGAGGAGTCGGTGCTCGGTTGGGGCGAGTTCGAGCTCGAGGTGATGCGCGACCGCGCGGACAACGTGGTGATCGTGTGCTCGATCGAGAACCTGGACCCGATGGGGGTGCACACCGGCGACAGCGTGTGCGTCGCCCCGCAGCAGACCCTCACCGACCGGCAGTACCAGTCGCTGCGCGATCAGGCGATCGCGGCGATCCGCGCGGTGGGTGTCGAGACCGGCGGCTCCAACGTCCAGTTCGCGGTCAACCGCGCCACCGACGAGATCGTGGTGATCGAGATGAACCCGCGGGTGTCGCGCTCGAGCGCGCTGGCCAGCAAGGCGACCGGCTTCCCGATCGCCAAGATCGCCGCGCGACTCGCCGTCGGCTACACGCTGCAGGAGATCCCCAACGACATCACCAAGGCCACACCGGCCAGCTTCGAGCCGGCGATCGACTACTGCGTGGTCAAGTGGCCGCGGTTCGCGTTCGAGAAGTTCCCAGGGGCCGAGGCCGGGCTGACCACCCATATGAAGTCGGTGGGTGAGGCGATGGCGATCGGGCGCACGTTCAAGCAGGCGTTCGCCAAGGCCCTCAGGTCCCGCGAGCTCGACGCCGCCCCGGCGCCGCCCGAGGACGACCAGGAGCTGCTCACCGCGCTCGAGTCGCCGGGAGCTGAGCGGTTCGATCATCTGCTCGAGGCGCTCCGCCGGGGCCTTGACCCGAACGAACTCCAGCGCCGGACCGACATCGATCCCTGGTTCCTGCGCGAGCTTGGGGAGTTGGCTGGCGCCAACTCCCTTGCGAGTTCGCCTGACGGCGGGGAGTTGGCTGGCGCCAACGCCCTTGCGAGTTCGCCTGACGGCGGGGAGTTGGCTGGCGCCAACTCCCTTGCGAGTTCGCCTGACGGCGAACTCGGAAAGGTGAGGACGTACAAGTCGGTTGACACGTGCGCCGCCGAGTTCGCCGCGCGCACCCCGTACTACTACTCGGCCTGGGAGCGATCCGACGACAGCGAGGTCGAGCGCGGCGAGCGCCCCAGCGTGGTGATCCTCGGGTCAGGTCCGAACCGGATCGGCCAGGGGATCGAATTCGACTACTGCTGCGTGCACGCGGCGCAGACGATCCGCGAGCAGGGCCGCGACGCGGTGATGATCAACTGCAATCCGGAGACCGTGTCGACCGACTACGACACCTCCGACCGTCTGTACTTCGAGCCACTGACGCTCGAGGACGTGCTCGCGGTGTGCGAGGTCGAGAAGCCCGTCGGGGTGGTGGTCCAGTTCGGCGGCCAGACCCCGTTGAAGCTGGCGGCCGATCTCGAGCGCGCGGGCGTGCCGATCCTCGGCACGAGTGTCGAGGCGATCGATCTGGCCGAGGACCGCGGCCGCTTCGGAGCGCTGCTCGACCGGCTCGGCTACCACGCGCCGCCGTACGCCACCGCGACCTCGACCGAGGAGGCGCTGGCGCAGGCCGAGGCAGTTGGATTCCCGCTTCTCGTCCGCCCGAGCTACGTGCTCGGCGGCCGGGCCATGGAGATCGTCTACAGCGTCGACGGGCTGGAGGACTATCTGCGCCGTGTCGCGCCAAATTCGGATCCACCCACCCGCCCCGCCCCGCCCCGCCCGGCGATCTACCTCGATCGCTTCCTGGAGGACTCGATCGAAATCGACGTCGACGCGCTCAGCGACGGAACCGACGTGTGGATCGCCGGGGTCATGCAACACGTGGAGGAGGCGGGGATTCATTCGGGCGACTCCGCCTGCGCACTGCCGGCCCACACCCTGGGCGAAGAGATGCTCGATCAGCTGCGCACCGAGACCGAGGGGATCGCCCGCGGGCTGGGAGTGGTTGGCTTGCTCAACGTCCAGTTCGCGATCCACGACGACGTCCTGTACGTGATCGAGGCCAACCCCCGGGCCTCGCGGACGGTCCCGTTCGTGTCCAAGGCGATCGGGGTGCCGGTGGCCAAGCTGGCCTGCCGGATCCTGCTCGGCGAGCGCCTCGCCGACCTGCAGCTGCCGGCCGACACCACCAACGGTCACGTGTGCGTCAAGGAGGTGGTGCTGCCGTTCGACCGTTTCGCCGGCGCGGACTCGCTGCTCGGACCGGAGATGCGCTCGACCGGCGAGGTGATGGGGATTGCCCACGACTTCCCGACCGCGTTCGCGAAGGCCCAGGCGGCGGCCGGCGCCCAGCTGCCCAGCCACGGCCGCGCGTTCATCACGGTGGCCGACGGCGACAAGCCGGCCGCCACCGGGATCGCGACGATCCTGCACGACCTCGGGTTCGAGATCATCGCCACCCGGGGCACCGCTCGCGCGATCCGGCGAATGGGCATCCCGGCCGAGACGATCAACAAGATCGGCGAGGGATCTCCTCACGTCGTGGACTGGATCGAGCGAGGCGAGGTGGACCTGGTGATCAACACGCCCGTCGGCACCGGCGCCCGGGCCGACGGCTACGAGATCCGCTCGGCCGCGATCGCCCGCGGCATCCCCTGCGTCACGACCATGGCCGGTGGGATGGCCGCGGCCCGGGCGATCGCCGCCGCCCGCCGGGGGGAGCCCGAGGTGGTCTCGCTTCAGGAGATCCATCGAATGCGTCCCACCGAGCCGCCCCGCCCCGCCCCGCGACGGGTGCCGGCAGGGGGATGAGCCGCGTCACCGCTCCCTTCGGCCGCCGGGCCGCGCCCGTCACCGCGCGCGAGGAGCACGGGGCCTACGTGATGATCCGCTGTCACGACTCCGGCGGTCCACGGCCCGCTGCGGGCCAGTTCTACATGCTGAGCGCGGCCCGACGCTGGGGTGGGGGAGAGGCCGAGCGCCCGTTCCTGCCCCGCGCCTTCAGCGTGATGCGAACGCACGGGCGCGAGCTGCAGTTCCTGATCGAAGATGTCGGGCCGGGCACGAAGCGGTTATGCGAGCTCCGGCCGGGCGAGGAGTTGCTGCTGGTCGGTCCACTCGGAAACGGGTTCGCCGCGCCGCGCGACGGCCGCGAGCCCCTGCTTGTCGGCGGGGGCGTAGGGATCGCGCCGCTCGCCATCTGGCAGGACGAGCTCGGGCCGCACATTCCGGCGCTCCTCGGCTTCCGCGACGCCGAGCACTCCGCCGGCGGCGCGCTGCTCGCGAACCCCAGCGTGGCCACCGACGACGGCAGCGTCGGCCACCATGGCCTCGTGACCGAGCTGCTCGAGGAGGAGCTCGAGGACCGGGGCGAGCAGGTCGAGGTCTACGCGTGCGGACCGCCGGC
>JAFAYP010000559.1 GCA_019240305.1 Solirubrobacterales bacterium | reverse complement strand
AAGGCCCACCCTCCGGCCCAGTCCCCGCACACGCATGCGCGGGGTGCCGACCACCTACACGCTCACCCGGACGACACCCTCCATACGGTCATGCCCGGCGGCCTCCGTCCGCGTCTGGACGCGGACCACATCCGGCCCCCGTCGTCCACACTTAGGGTCACGACCCCATGCAGTACCGCCCGAAAAGGGCCGATGCCTCGGGTACAGTGACGTTATGGACCCCAGCGTGTTGAAAGCGCAGATCGAGAACGGCGAGTACCGCGTGGACCCGTCCGCGGTCGCCGACGCCCTGCTTCGGCGCGTTCAGAGCGAGTGCTGGTACCCCGCCAGCGGCCCGTCGGCGTCCACGAACACCAGCCCGGGCGGTCCGTCGGTGACCGACCCGATCCAGGTCATGTTGGTGAGCCTGCTGCGCGGCGGCAGGCAGGCGCACAGCTCGTAGTCCTCGCCGGCGCTCGCCGCGAAGCGCGCCGCGTCGGTTCCGAGCTCGGTGGCGATCTCCGCCACGCCGTCGGCGATCGGAAGCGCGGCCAGCGAGAGCTCGATCCGCACCCCGCTGCGCTCGGCCAGGTGCGCGGCGTCGGTGGCCAGGCCGTCGGACAGGTCGATCATCGCGGTGGCGCCAGCGGCGGCCAGCGCGCGGCCGTGATCCAGGCGTGGCCAGGGCCTCGCGTAGCGCTCGCGCAGGGCGCTCCTCACGCTCTCGTCCAGGCCGGCCCCGCGCCCGTCGAGCACCGCCAGCCCGGCGCCCCCCGCGCCCAGCGCGCCCGTGACCCCCACCCGGTCACCCGGCCGCGCGCCGTCGCGACCGACCAGCTCCTCCGCCTCGTGCGCCCAGCCGACCACGGTGAACGAGACGGTCAGGGCGGGCGCGCTGGTCACATCGCCGCCCGCGATCACCACGCCGAGCTGGTCGGCCAGCCGGCGCGCCCCCCGGACGAGCGCGGTCGCCGGCTCAATCCCAAACCCGGCGGGCAGGCCGAGGGCCAGGTACGCCTCACCGGGTCGGGCGCCCATCGCGGCCAGGTCCGACACCGCGCCGGCCAGCGCCCGGTGCCCGACCTCCTCCGGCTCAAGCTGCCCGGTGCGGAAGTGCACGCCATCGACCATCGCGTCGACCGAGGTGACCGCGTAGCGGTCCGCCCGCACCACCGATCCGTCATCGCCAATCGAGCGCACCACCCGTCCGCCGGCGCCGGCCAGCAGGCCCTCGAGCGCGGCGATCAGCTCAAACTCGGCCACGGTAACCGCATCCGGCTTCTGGCCTGCGCGCGCTCCGCTCCAAGAGTCCACGGAGACCGCTCCGCGCGCGCCGGCTGTCACCATAGCCCAGCATCCTGCGGGGCTCTCTTAGCGGTGGCGATACACGATGCGCGCCCTGTCGAGGTCGTAGGGCGACAGCTCGACCCGCACGCGGTCCCCGGGCAGGATGCGGATGCGGAAGCGGCGCATCTTGCCGGCCACGTGGCCCAGCACGACACGGTCCATGTTGTCGAGTTTTACGCGGAACATGGCGTTCGGCAGAGCCTCGACAACCTCGCCTTCCAGTTCGACTTTTTCTTCCTTGGGCATCCGTTTCTCGCTCCGGGTTCCCGTAAGGGTAGTGGGTATGCTGGGCCAAGCCCCGAAAAGCGACCGCTCCCGGAGGATCGTTGCCCGCACTGACCGACTCACTGAAGAACGAATACACGAAGCAGATCCTGCGAGCCACCGGCGTCCGTAAGGCCTCCCTGCAGCAGCGCAAGACGCCCCACTACCGGATGCCGCTCCTCGAGGAGGCCGGCGGCTGGATGCGCCTGAAGAAGTACGACGGTCCGGATATCGACCCCTCCGAGTGGGAGAGCCTGACCTACACCACGTACTCCAGCGATCCGACCACGTTCTTCGCGCCGATCAGCTCGGCCACCGGTGAGATCGAGCTCAAGGGCTTCTGGGAGTACGGCAAGGCGGACATCGAGGGCGTGTGGACTCCGAACGCCGAGAAGTGCCCGTCGATCGTCAAGTGGGTCGAGTCGATCGGTGCTCGCTTCGGCCGCGTTCAGCTGCTGCGCATGAAGGCCAACACGATGCGCGAGTGCCGCTGGGGCCTTCACCTGGACAACAACAACCAGGGCAACGCCGAGTCCAACGGCTGGGTCGTGCGGGTGTGGCTCGAGCTGACCGACGACGCCTCGAGCTCGCTCGTGGTGCGCCCGACCGAGTTCGACCGCAAGGGCGAGGTCCGGATCGAGCTCCCCAAGTACCAGCAGGCCGTGGTCGACTCCGAGTTCCTCTGGCACGGCGGGCACCATGCCTCCGATCACATGCGCTACGCGGTGATCGCGTCGGTCGAGTCCGGTCCCGCGCTCGAGCGCTGGATCGAGTCCCAGAGGGTCTAGAGCGGCTCTGGCTGCGGCGGGGCGCGCGAGGCGCCCCGTCCCGCGCCGACACTTGGCTAGCCGTGCTTGCCGCCGTGGTGGCCGCCGCCGCCGCCACCGGCGCCGCCGTGACCGCCACCGCCGCCGCCGCCGCCGCCACCACCGCCACCGCCACCGCCACCACTGCCCGCGCCTGGCGGGGCGACGCCACCGCCACCGGACTGGACCGTGGTCGTCGGGGGGGTGTTCTTCTTCGGTGGCTGGGCGTAGAGGTTCGGATTGCCGTAGGCGCCCGGGCCCGACTGCGGGCCGTTGGTGCTCGGGCTCGGCGACTTGGCCGATGAGTGCGTGCCGGTGAAGGCCGTGCCGGTGAAGTAGGTGCTCGGCGTGGGGAAGTCGCCGCAGTAGCCGGCCGAGGCCGCCTGCATGAAGTCGTGCCAGATCGGCGCGGCCGCCGTGCCGCCGAACCCGTAGTTGCCCATCGAGATGTTGCCCTGCGGGTAGCCCACCCACACGGCGGTCGCCAGCTTCGGCGTGTAGCCGACGAACCACGCGTTGTCCATGTTGTTGGCCGTGCCCGTCTTGCCCGCGGCCGGGCAGCCGTAGTTGGCCGCGGTGCCCGTGCCGCTCTGAATCACGGTCTTCAGCACCTGTGTTCCCTCGTAGGCCTCGCCGTCGGTGAACACCTGGGTATGCGGCGGGTTGCCGAGGTTGACCACCTTGCCGTTCGGGAACACGACCTTGCTGAGGATCGTCGCCGGCACGTGGCTGCCGCCGTTGGCCAGTGTCGCGTACGCGTCGGCCATCTCGAGCATCGTGCAGCAGTTGCGCAGGCCGCCGATCACCTCGGACGGGAAGCCGTCCAGCGGCGAGGTGATCCCCATCGCGTGCGCGGTGGCGTCGAGCTTGCTGTAGCCCTCGTCCTCGGCAAGCTGCGCGAACACCGTGTTGTCGGACACCGTAGTCGCCTTGGTGATGTTGATCGAGCCCTGGTAGCTCATTTCGGCGGTGTGCACGGACCAGGTCGGATCGAGCGGATTCCACCCGGCGGGCAGGAACTTCGAGGTGTAGTAGGTCGTGTTCGGATCCCCGTCGTAGTCGTGGATCAGCGTCATCAGCGCGAACACCTTGAAGGCCGAGCCGGTCTGGCGCTCGGCCTGAACCGGGAAGTCGAACTTGGTCTGTCCGTAGCTGGCCGAGGAGGCGATCGCCAGGATGTTGCCGTTGGAGGGATCGACGCTGGCCAGCGCGGCGGCCGGCTGGGCGTCGAGCACGGGGCCACCGACGTGATTGTGGATGGCGGTCTCGGCCTCCTGCTGCAGCTTCAGGTTGATCGTCGTATAGACCTTGAGGCCGCCGTTCTCAACCGCGTTCGCGCCGAACTTGTTGAACAGCTGCTGCTGGATGTAGTCGAAGATGTAGGGCTGGCTGTGGTCGATGAACCGCGCGTTCGGATGGACCTGCAGCGGCTGCTTCATCACCGCGTCGGCCAGGCCCTGGGTGATGTAGTGCGAGTTCGCCATGGCCTGGAGCACTTCGTTGCGCCGCTGCTTGGCCAGCTTGGGATCGACGGTCGGGTTGTAGGTGGTGGGCGACTGGGGCAGCCCGGCGAGCAGCGACATCTGAGCGAGGTTGATCTTCCACACCGGCCGGTTGAAGAGCATCAGGGCGGCCGCGCCGACGCCGACCGCCTCCTCCCCGTTGGTGGTCCCGTACGAGACGTTGTTGAGATACTGCTGAAGGATCCAGTTCTTGGAGTGCTTGCTCTCGAGTTGCTCGGCCAGCTTGGCCTGGATGATCTTGTACTTCAGGTCGCGGTTCTCGTGGTACTGCCTCGGCAGGTAGAGCGTGTTGACCAGCTGCTGGGTCAGCGTCGAGGCGCCCTGCAGGCCGTTGCTCTGACCGAACAGGTCCTTGATGCCGGCCCGCAGGATGCCCTGGTAGTCCAGCGCCCCGTGCTGGTAGAACCGCCGGTCCTCGATCGCGACTGTCGCCTCCTTGAGCCGCTGGGGGATCTGCTTGGGCGAGACGTAGGTCGAGATCGTGTCGGTGTGGACGTAGCCGAGCAGCGTCCCATCCGAGGCGTAGATGGCCGTCGGCGGGTTGGCGTGGCGCGGCGGGAGCTGGCTCAGGTTGGGCGCCGAATCTGCCGTGGCGACCACCCAGCCAACCGCGAGCAGGGCCGCGATCGCCGCCCCGCATATCGTCAGGATCCCGGTTACGAGAAGCACCTTGCCCACGGGATGTCCGCGGTTGTGACGGCGGCGGCGCTGTCGTTCGCGTCGGCTCATAAGGGAAGGGGCGCGGCGAGTGCTCCCGGCGCGCAGGGGGCTGACTCGGCACCGGACTGCTGCCCAGTGTACCCGGCAGTTTGTTTCGGCCTGCCGATACCGGGTCCTCCACGGTGGGCGCCCGCGCCCACCCAGCCCGCCCGGTCAGCGCCTTGACAGCCATGGCACGGGTGCTCGCCGGCGTGTCAGACTCGGCCGCCGCTCATGCCCACGTCCGCCGACTCCGCTTCCGCCGCCACCACCCCCCGACCGGCCGCCATCCTGCTCGACGCGCTCGGCACGCTCGTCGCGCTCGAGCCGCCGGCGCCGCGGCTGCGTGCCGAGCTGGCGCGGCGCTTCGGGCTGGAAGTGACAGAGGAGCAGGCCGCTCGGGCGATCATGGCCGAGATCGCCTATTACCGCGCGCACCTCGACGACGGCCGCGACGAGGCCGCGCTGGCCGCGCTGCGCCGGCGTTGCGCCGAGGTGCTGCGCTCGGCGCTCCCGGGCGACTGCGCGCGGCTCGAGCCCGAGCCACTGCTCGAAGCGCTGCTCGCTTCGCTGCGCTTCAGCGCGTTCCCGGACGTCCGGCCGGCGCTCGAGTCCGCGCGCGAGCGGGGCCAGCGCCTGGTC
>JAFAYP010000495.1 GCA_019240305.1 Solirubrobacterales bacterium | reverse complement strand
GCAAGGGCGCCGATCACGTAACCGGCCAGGTTCAGGACGACCGGGATACGCAGTGCGGTGACCGCGTTGGCCGGGGTGCAGCCGTGCTTGAGGGCGACGCAGCTCTGGATGAACGACACGTTGATGTCGAACACGTCGTAGAACGCGAACATGAAGCCCGTACCGATGATGCCGACGAAGATGAACGGCATCGACCAGACGCTGATCCGGTCGAGCCTGGCCAGGATCGACTTGGGAGTGTGAGTGGCGGACATGCCCGTCTGGGCCTGCCCAGCCTGGCGTCCCCCGGTGGAGATAGAACTCATCTCGGACCCTCCCTTTCCTCGTCGCTGCCCGAGGTCGTACCCATGGTTAAAGCGCAGGAAACCGCACAATCAATCGAGTGGAGGAGGCGGATGATCAAACGATTTGACAGATCATGCTGGGGGGCGGACCGGTGAGGCTGGCCGAGCGGACCGTCGTGGTGACCGGCGCGGCGGGCGGGATCGGGCGGGCGATCGCATTGCGGTGCGCCGCCGAGGGCGCTCGGGTGGCGGTCACCGACGTGCAGGCCGCGGCGCTGGAGCGGGTCGGCGTCGAGCTCGGCGCCGGTCATTTGGCGGCCGCGTGCGACGTCACCGACTCGGACGCTCTGTCCGCGATGATCGAACGGGTGGAGGCGGAGCTTGGGCCGGTCGATGTGTTCTTCGCCAACGCCGGCGTGGCGATCGGCGAGGATCCGGTGGACACGCCTGGGGAGGTGTGGGACCGGGCCTTCGCGGTGAACGTCCGCGCGCACGTGCTGGCCGCGCGGAGACTGCTGCCGGGCTGGCTGGATCGGGGGGAGGGGTACTTCGTCGCCACCGCCTCGGCGGCCGGCCTGTTGACTCAGATCGGCTCGGCGCCCTACGCGGTGACCAAGCACGCCGCGGTCGGCTTTGCCGAGTGGCTGTCGGTGACCTATGGGGACCGTGGTCTACGGGTGAGCTGCCTGTGCCCGATGGGCGTGCGGACGGCGATGACCGCGGGCGACGGGCTCGCTGAGCGGGTGGTGAAGGGGGCCGGCGCGTTGCTGGAGCCCGAGCAGGTGGCCGACGCGGTCATCACGGCGATCGAGAGCGAGCAGTTCCTGATCCTGCCCCACCCCGAGGTGCTCACGTTCTTCCAGCGCAAGGCCATGGACTACGAGCGCTGGCTGGCCGGCATGCGCCGGCTCCAGGCGCGGACCGAGACCGGTTAGAGGTGCGCCCGGGAAGAAAGGGGGAATAGTTGCCCCTTTCTTCCCAAGCGGCCGTTGGCCCGCTTTGTGATTTGATCGCGGCATGATCGTCCGCTGGGGCCTCGACTCGCTGCCGGGCGTACTCGAGGAGCTGTCGATCGGGGCCCCGCTGGTGATCAGCACGGCGCGGTGGAGCGAGTTCGGGCTGCCGGTCCGGGCCAGGCGGTTCCACGGCGCCCTCCCGCACGCAGAGGTTGGCGGGGTGCGTGAAGCGGTGGCGGCGGCCGACGGCGCGGACGGCCTGATCGCGCTGGGCGGCGGCAGCGCGATTGACACCTCCAAGGCGGTCTCGAGCGAGACCGGCCTCTCGCTCGTCTCGATCCCCACCACCTACTCGGGCGCCGAATGGACGCAGGGCTTCGGGATGCGTGACCCCGATGCCGGGGTCAAGCGCGGCGGCGGTGGCGCCCATACGGCGGCCATCGTCTACGAGCCGGCGCTGACGCTGGATCTACCGCCCGGCGAGAGCGCCGGGTCGGCGATGAACGCGCTGGCTCACTGCGCCGAGGGGCTTTACGCCCGCGGTCGGAGCGAGGAGACCGATAACGCGGCGCTGGCCGGAGCACAGCTGATCTCCGAGTGGCTGCCGGTGGTGGTCGAGAACGGCGGGGACCTCGAGGCGCGCGGGCAACTGCTGGCCGGAGCCATGCACGCCGGGGCGGCGCTGCGCGCGGGCATGGGAGTCGGGCACGCGATGGCGCAGGCCCTGGGCGGGCGCTACGGCCTGGCGCACGGGACGATGAACGCGGTCTGCCTGCCGCCGGCGCTCCGCTACAACCGCGAGACGGTGCCCGAAGCGATCGCCCGCCT
>JAFAYP010000391.1 GCA_019240305.1 Solirubrobacterales bacterium | reverse complement strand
GGTCGGCGCGCGCTCGATCACCGCCTCGAACTCCTCGGCGGCCTGCTCGTAGCGCTGGGCGCCGAACAGCGCGCGGCCGAGCGCCTCGCGGATCGAGGTCTTGTCGGGGGCGAGATCGCGGGCGCGCGTCAGCGGGATCACCGCCTGGTGGTTGTGTCCGGCCTCGAGCAACTCGGTGCCGCGGACGAACAGCTCGTAGACGTCTTCCATCCCCACCTAGTGTAGGACGCGACCCCGCCCGCTCCGGGGGCGTTCAGGGGGCGCGCCGCCGCGGGCCGTGCCCGCGCGGGGGGAGCGCCCACAGAGCGCGCAGCGCGCCGACCAGCCCCAGGCCGGCCCGGAGCTGGGCGCGCAGGGCGCGCCGCTGGCGGAGCGTGGGCAGCCCGTCCTGGCCGGCGAAGCGCGCCATCCGAAGCGCCTGTACGTAGCCGGCGGCCTCGGGTGAGGTGCGGAACCGGCGCTCGAGGGCGGCCAGCGTCACCCCGTCGCTGAGGGGGCGGCCGCTGCGCGCAAGCGCGCGCTCGAGCTCGCCCAGCAGGCCGTCGGCATCGAGCGGGCGGGTCCGCCTCCAGAGAACCACCGTCCCCACGAGGAGAGCTACCAGCAGGGCGAGCGCACCGAGCAGCAGCGGCACGATCGAGCCGCCCTGATGCGTGCCGACCGTGCTGGGGGTGAAGCCGCCCGAGGCGCCGGTGTCGCGACCACCGAGCTTGCTCAGCCCGCTGGCGCCGCCAAGGATGCCGCCCGAGTTGATCGCCGAGCGACCGCCCCGGGCGGGCGCGGCCGCGGGCGTGGGATCGAACGTGATCCACCCTTCGCCGGGGAACCAGGCCTCGACCCAGGCGTGCGCGTCGAAGTCGGAGACCAGCCAGGCCTTGGTGGCCGAGTCATACAGCCCGGTGGTGAAGCCGGTGGCCACCCGGGCCGGTACTCCTCCCATCCTGAGCAGCAGGGCCATGGCGCCGGCGAACTGCTGGCAATAGCCCAGCCGGTTGAGGAACAGGAACGTCTCGATCGGGTACTGCGTGGGCGGCGGATACTCGTCGTAGGCGTATCCGTTGGCCAGGAACCCCAACACGTGTTGCACCAGCGCGTACGGAGTGCGCGACTCGTGGGCGAGGTGCTGGGCGAGCGCGTACGCCGGCGCATAGGGCGAGTTGCGGACGGCCGCCGTCCCGCTGAGCCCGTCGGGGCTGGTCTGGTTCTGGGGCGTACCACCCGAGCCGAAGCTCGGGAACAGCACCGACTGGGGTGCCAGCGGGGCGAATCCCTTCTGCTGGGGCAAATCGAGCGAGAGGTCGTTCTGGATGACATCCGGCGGGTAGTCCTCGCCGGCTCGAGCCAGCGTGGAAGCGCTCGGATGCGGGGCGTAGACCTCGACCGAGTAGCTGTCGCCCTGTCCGAGCCGGGTCTGGCTGACCCACGTACCCGCGCTCGAGCCCGGCAGCGCGCGCATCGGGAGGTGCGCCGGCGCCTGCAGGGCGCTGCCCGCGGCGATCACCTGGGTCGTGCGCATGGCGCCGAGGGTCACCGTCAGCGTCTGAGTGAAGCGTTCGATCGTGCGCTGGCTGAGCGGCCCCTGGCTACCTCCGCTCACCCCACCGGCGCTCCAGCCCCGGCCGTCGAAGGTGTCGAGGTTCTCGGCCTTCCAGTACTCCCCCGGCCACACCTTGGGCGACGCCTTTACCTCGAGCACGTCGTTGCCGGACCGGGGCCAGTTCAGCGGTCCGTATCGCTGGGTCCAGTCGAACGCCTCGAGCCGAGCGGGCGTGAACCCGCGGGTCAGCGCCTGGTAGTTGATCCAGGGCGAGTGCTGGTCCAGGCCCGGCGCCAGGATCATGCCGATCGCGCCGGTCGCCGCGCAGGCCACCACGACGCTCCCGCGCCGGTCGGGCGCGACCCGCTCGCCCCACATGAACAGCGCCAGTAGCGCGAACAGGATCATGCCCTGGAGATAGGCCAGATGCGGGTGGACCAGGGTGGCCGGGACCACTACGAGCGCGATCAGTGGCAGCGCGGCGCCGGCGCGCCGGACGTCGCCCAGCGCCGGCGGGGCAAAGGCCAGCAGCATGGCGGCGTCGAGCAGCAGCACGGCGGCGCCGAGCAGCATCACGACCCGCGCCCACTCGTTGATCCCGGTGTAGGGAACCAGGATCCCCGGCAACGCCGAGAGGCCCTGGCCGATCCCGTCCGCGGTGACCGCGACGCGCAGGTGAACGATCCAGGCCAGCGGAACCCCGGCGATCGGGAAGGCGGCCAGGACGGCCAGCAGCGCGAGCGGTGCGCCCACGACGCTCACCGCCTCGCCCGGCCCGGCCGCCGCCGCCGCGACGGCGCGTTCGCGCGCGAGCAGGGCCGGACCGATGCCGGCCAGGGCGACCGCGAGCGCCAGCAACCCGACGAGCCGCCAGGTAGGCACCGGGCTCATCAGGGTTCCCCAGCGCAGCACTCCGTAGAGCCCGAGCGCGGCGAACGCGGTCAGCCGGATGACCGGCCGGTCGGCGGCGGCCGAGTCGTGGCTCGGACCGGCGTCGCTGCCCAGCCGGGCCAGGACGGCGACCTGGGTGGTCGAGCTCATGCCGGCTCCCCCCGCCTCACGCGACCCGCTCCCGCTCCCGTGGCCGGCGACCGACCCCGACCACGAACCCGATGCAGCCGGCCACCTCGAAGGTGGCCTCGTGGGTCGGCTGGCTGATCAGCGGCTTGGGGACGACCAGCACCGCAGCCCGCACGCCCGCGCCGAGGAGCCCAACCGGCAGCCGGGACATCGGGGTGGCGGCCACGTACAGGACCTGGGCGGAGCGCGCTCCCGGCGCGAGGCCGGGGGCGCGGGTGGTCGGCCCTCCCTCGACCAGGGCCAGACGCGCGTGAGCCACCGGCCAGGCCGTGAGATCGGGCTCCACCTCGAGCGGGCGGTGCTCGCCCGGGAGCAGCAGCCCGCATCCGAGGCGTCCGCCCAACTCCAGCACCAGCGACGCGGCGGCCCTGACCGCGGCGTCGAGATGCTCGGTCTGGGCGGACGGGCCGGATTGCCGGGCGTCGAGAACCACCAGCGGACGGCTGTCGGTGTCGGCGCGGAGCCGACGCTCGAGCAGGCCGGCGCCGCGGGCCAGCGCCGCCCAGTGGATGCGCGAGGCCGGCGTGCCCGGGCGGTACGGACGCAGCCCGTCGACTTCGGTGGCGCCAAGCGGCTCGACCGACGCCGTGCCGGCGGCCCTGCGCCACTTCTCCCCCGCTCCCGGCGCCCATTGGACCCGCTCGGTGCGCGGAAGCACCAGCAGCTCCTGAGGTGGCGAGGTGCTCACTCGCTCCACCCGCGCGAGCTCGAGAGCGTCGGAGATGATCAGGCTGGGCGGATCGATCCGCCGGATGCCGCGGCGCGGGAAGCACGCCACGATCCGGACGCTGGCCGTGCGCCCACCGGAGATCAGCGACATCTGCGCGTGGATCGGGACCGGCTTGCCGGCCAGCGAGTCGACCACCGCCGCCCCGGGCAACCCCCAGCTTCCCCGCCGTACCTCGATCGTCGTCTCGATCGGCTCACCCTCGATCGCCCGCTCGGACTCCAGGCGGCGCTCGATGTGCGCGCCGCGGGCGGCCAGCAGGACCCAGGTCTGGGCGCTCACCGCCAGCGTGATGAGCGCGACCCCCGGAACGAACAGCGGAGCGGCGTCGAACAGCAGGGCGACCAGGATCAGCGCCAGCCCGGCCGCCCCGACGGCCCCCGCCCGTCTCACCGCCGGCGCTCCCGGACGGGTGGGCGGGGACCGGATCGTCGGCTCACAGCGCTCTCACCGAGGCGAGCGCGTCGCTCACGACGTCGGCGGCCGCCCGGCGCGGGGACTCGGGAGCGAGCACCAGCCGATGGGCGAGGATTGGCTGGGCGAGCGCCTGCACGTCGTCGGGGAGCGCGTGGTCGCGTCCCTGCATCATCGCGAAGGCCTTGGCCGCCCGCAGCAGCAGCAGCCCCGAGCGGGGACTGGCCCCGAGATCGACGCGGGGATCCTCGCGCGTGCGCCACAGCAGGCGCACGATGTAATCGCGCAGCGGCTCGGAGGCCCGTATGCGCTTGGCGGCGTCCTGCGCGCTCAGCACATCGGCCGCCGTGGCCACGGCCGACAGCGTCAGCACGCGATCGCCGGCTTCGTGGTCGGCCAGCATGCTGGCCTCGGCACCGCGCGAGGGGTAACCGAGCGAGAGCCTGGTCATGAACCGATCGACCTGGGCTTCGGGCAGCGGGTAGGTCCCCTCGTACTCGATCGGATTCTGGGTGGCCAGGACGAGAAACGGACGCGCCAGCTCGTGGGTGTGGACGTCCACGGTCACCCGGCGCTCCTGCATGCACTCGAGCAATCCGGACTGCGTCTTCGGCGAGGCGCGGTTGATCTCATCGACCAGCACGACATTGGCGAACACCGGTCCCGGGCGGAACTCGAAGCGCTGCTCGCGCTGGAGATACACGTTGGTCCCGACCACGTCGGCCGGGAGCAGGTCAGACGTGCACTGCACACGCGCGAACTGGCAATCGATCGAGCGGGCCAGCGCGCGGGCCAGCGCGGTCTTGCCGACGCCCGGATAGTCCTCGATCAGCACGTGCCCCTCGGCCACGAGGGCGACCATCAGATGCGTGAGGGTCTCAGCGCGCACCTGCACGGCGCTCGCGATGTTGGCCGCGATCCGCCGCGCGAGCGCGGCGTGCGCCTCAGACTCGTGCGGGGCTACGGGTGTCTGCTCTGGCTCCATCCGTTCCACCCTTCGCTACGCGAAGTCGCTCCACCTCATCGAGGACCGCGCGGGCCACGCGTTCCTTCCGGGAGCGCGCCACGTGCCGCTCCTGCCCGTCGCCGGTCAGGATCGTCACCTCGTTCTGCTCGGACTCGAATCCGATCCCCGCCCGCGCGATGTCGTTGACCACGATCGCGTCCAGCCGCTTGCGCTCGAGCTTGCCGCGGGCGAGCTCGACGGCCTGCTCGCCGTGCTCGGCGGCGAAACCGACGATCACCTGATCGGCCCGACGGTGCTCGGCCACCTGTCTCAGCACATCCTCGGTTCGCTCCAGCTCTAGCTTGGGAATGCCTTCGTCCTTCTTCAGCTTTCGGTCGACCGCGCCGACCGGCCGGAAATCGGCCACCGCGGCGCTCATCAGCAATACGTCGCAGGCCGGCAGTTCGTTCCGGCAGGCATCGGCCAGCTCGGCGGCGGTCTGGACGCCGATCAGGCGCGCTCCGGGCGGAGGGTCGAGCGCGACGTTGGCCGCGATCAGCGTCACCTCGGCGCCGCGGCGGGCCGCCTCGCGAGCCAGGGCGTAGCCCATCCGCCCCGACGAGCGGTTGCCGAGAAAGCGAACGCTGTCGATCGGCTCGCGCGTGCCCCCGGCGGTGATGAGCACTCGCACGCCGGCCAATGACGGCCGCCCCACCCCCGTGAGCAGCAGCTCGCAGGCCTCGAGCAGCTCAGCCGGCTCGGCCAGCCGGCCGATGCCCTGCTCGCCGTGGGAGGCCAGCGGGCCTTCCGCTGGCGGGATCACCGTGATCCCGCGCTGCTGGAGTACCTCGAGGTTCGCTCGGGTCGCCGGGTTCAGGTACATCCGATTGTTCATCGCCGGGGCGACCGCCACCGGGCAAGCGGCGGCCAACGCGGCCGCGCTCAGCAGGTTGTCGGCCTGTCCATGCGCGAGCTTGGCCAGGGTGTTGGCCGTGGCCGGCGCGATCAGGTACAGCTCGGCGCGCTCGACCAGGGCCAGATGGCTGATCGGAGTGTTCTCGACCCACCCGCTGAGCGGCTCGCCCGGATACGCGCCGCGGGCCGGATCGGCTTCGAACTCGCTGGTCAGGACCGGAGCGCCGGTGATCGCCTGAAACGATGCCCGGCCGACGAAGCGCTCGCTGGCCGGCGTCTGGATGACCCGCACGGCGTGGCCTCGCTTGACGGCCAGGCGAGCCGCCTCGAGCGCCTTGTAAGCCGCGATCCCGCCGCTCACGCCGAGGAGCAATCGGGCCATAAAGCGCTCCGGCGACCTACCGGTAGTGGTACTTCAGCTTGCCCTGAGCGACTTCCTCGAGCGCGATCGTCAGGTAGTTCTTCGAGCGCGTCTCGACCATCGGGGGCGGGAACTCGTCGAACGTGCCCTCGCCGAGGTTGTGGTAGTAGGAGTTGATCTGGCGCGCGCGCTTGGCGGCCACGATCACGCTCGCATAGTCGGAGTCGACGTGCTCGAGCAGCTTGTCAATGCGGGGTGAGATCAAAGCGGTTCCGTCCTTCGGAGGAGTGTTGGCCAAAGGTTAGCGGGGGGACGCCTGCGGGCCGCCAGTATTCATCTCGCCAAGGACGATCGAGACGAGCGCATCGGTCGCCTCCTCCAGACGGTCGTTGACCACCACGTGGCGGAACTCGGGCTGGGCCTCCAACTCGCGCTCGGCCGTGCGCAGCCGTGCATCAACCTCCTCGGCACTGTCGGTGCCGCGCCCGACCAGCCGCGCCCGAAGGGCCTCGCTCGAGGGCGGGGCGATGAATACGGCCACGGCGTCCGCCATGGCGGCGCGGACCTGGCGAGCGCCCTGGACCTCGATCTCGAGCACCACGCCGGCGCCTGACTGCAGCCGTCGCTCGAGCTCTGAGCGCAGCGTGCCGTAGCGCTTGCCCGAGTACGTGGCGTGCTCGACGAAGTCGCCCGCGCTTACTCGCCGGTCGAACTCGTCCGGAGTGAGGAAGTGATAGTGGACACCGTCCTGCTCCCCGGGCCGCGGGGCCCGCGTGGTGACCGACACCGACAGCTCGAGCTCGGGCACGCGCTCGAGCAGACCGCGGATCAGGGTGCCCTTGCCGACCCCGGACGGACCGGTGATCACAAAGACTTTCGGAGCGCTTGGCACCGAAGCCGAGCCCGCGGCGACGCCTAGTGGACTACTCAGCGCCGCCGCATGAGCGCGACCAGCTCGCGCCGCTGGCGCTCGGACAGACCGCCGACCGTCTTGCTCGGCGAGACCTTGCACTGGCCGAGGATCTTGTTCACCTTGACCCGGCCGTACTTGGGGACGGCCAGGAGGAGGTCGAACACCTTGGCAGTGGCGAGATAGTCCGGAGGCTCCAGGAGGAGCCTGTCGATCGGCTGACGGCCGGCCTTCAGGTCGCGCTTGAGCTGCGCGCGGCGGGTACGAATGTCGTTTGCCCGCTGCAGCGCCTCCATCCGTTGCACTAGTGAGCGCTCCGGCGCAGCCGTGGGTTTTGTAGGCGATTCGCTGACCGGCGACATGGGCGGCGACTATACATCTTGAGAGGAGGCGATCAAGGCGAAACGCCACAATTCGACTCGACCTCAAGCTGAGCTAGAGCATTGTCGAGCATGGTTCCGGCAATACGCAGAGTTTGCAGGGGGTTTTTGCAACGCATGCAAAATCGTCACACGACGCCATGTTGAGAGTGCAGGTGGCGCCCCGAGCCGGTCTAGACGAGGCTGTTTGCGAGGAGTGCTTCGAGCTCGGAAGCGATTCGATTGCCGGCGCCCGGGTCGCGAAAACTTTCCGTGCCGACGGCGACGAGAGTTGCGCCGGCGCGCATCAGATCGAGCGCGTCGAGGCCACGCCCAACGCCCCCCATCCCCACGATCGGGACATCCACCGCCTGGGCCACCGCGTGAACCTGGGCCAGCGCGACCGCTCGAACCGCCGGACCGGACACGCCCCCGGTGACGCCGCCGAGCCACGGCTGCCCGGTTCGGGGATCGAAGGCCATGCCGCGCAGGGTGTTGATCAGCGACAGCGCGTCCGCGCCGGCGTCCTGCGCCGCGCGGGCGACGGCCGGCACGTCGGTCGCGTTCGGGGTCAGCTTGACGATCAGCGGCTTGGCGGTCAGCGGCCTGACCCGACCGAGCAGCCCCGTGATCTCGCCGGGGTCGGCGCCCATGGTCAGCCCGGTGTGCACGTTGGGGCAGGACACGTTGAGCTCGAGCGCGGCCACCTCGGGCCGGTCGCCGAACGCGCTGAGGAGCTCGGCCACCTGATCGCGGCTCGAGCCCATCACGTTGACGATCAGCGGCACGGGCAGCCGGGCCAGCTCCGGCAGGTCGTGGGCGAGGTAGCCCTCGAGGCCCTTGTTGGGCAGGCCGATCGAGTTGATCAGGCCACCGGCCAGCTCCCATAGGCGGGGCGGCGGGTTGCCGTCACGCTCCTGGAGCGTGACGGTCTTGGACACGAAGGCCGCGAACGGGAAGCGCTCGAGCAGCTCATCGCCGAACACCCGTCGCGCGGCGATCGCGTCGTAGGTCCCCGAGCCGTTGATCACAGGGTGGGCGAGCTTTAGTCCGCAGAACTCGACCGTGGTCAATGGCCCGATCCCGCCAGCGCCAGCGCCGTGCCGAGCCGGCCGGCCTCGAGCACCGGCCCGTCGACGCACAGGCGCACGTAGCCGTCGACGGTCGGCACCACGCAGCCGAAGCACGCCCCGAAGCCGCAG
>JAFAYP010000353.1 GCA_019240305.1 Solirubrobacterales bacterium | reverse complement strand
GCGGTTGAGCGCGTCGAGCTGACCGGCCAGCCCACTGGTCTCCTGATCCCAGGTGGCGAAGAAGAGGAACAGCCGGGCCGACTTTCCGGGCCCGAGGCGAACTGTCCCACCGCCGGCGCGCGGCAGGATCGCGCGTTGACTCGGCGTGGTCGGCTGGACTCGCGAATACGAGAGGTTTGAGTGCACCGTGGGATGGTTCGGGAGCAGGCTCGAGGCCTCGCGTGCCAGCAGTTGGCCGAGTTGGGGCACCGCCGTGTAGGACATCTGGGTGATGTAGACCTTCGCCTTGCGCCCCTGCGGGTCGATCACGAACAGGGCGGGCGTGTGAGTGATCTGCCCTTGCTCGACGGCCGCTTCGACCGCGTACTTCCGCCACACCTGCTTGAGCTCCGGCAGGGTGCCGGTGAGGAAGTGCCAGGAGTGCAGCATGCCGTGCAGCTCCGAGTAAGACCAGACGTCCTCGAGCGAGATCGCCGCCGGATTGGCGTCGACGCCGAGCAGCTGTACGCGTGAGCCGGCCTTGCCCAGCATTCCCTTCGCCTGGAGCATCGCGGTGGTCATCAGAGGGCACATCGTCGTGCACTCCGAGTCGTTGAAGGCAAGGATCACGACCTTGCCGCGGAAGTCATGAAGGGAGACCTGTTGACCGAATTGATCTGAAAGGGTGAAATCGGGCGCCTGTCCCGACAGTACGGTGCCCGGATCCAGGTACGGGTTCGTGCCCAGCGCCTGAGCGTCGGACACGGCGGGCGCATTCGATCGCGTCGCGATCACGGCGACGACAACGATCGCGGCGATGAGGAGCGCGCCACTCGGGATCGCCAGGCGACGCTGAGTCAACAACGTTGCGCGCCGGGTGAGGACTCGCACGCGTGCTCGGATTCGCCCGGCGGACATCCGGCGGAGGACGAGAAGAACCGCGAGCAGGACGAGGAACGTCAGGACGAGAATCCCGACGAGGTTGTCCGTGCTCTGCCCGCGCGGCGAAGCCGTGGCCGGGGACGCGGGGCTGCCACGTGCGGGGCTTGCGCTGCTGGCTGCGGTCGATGCCGCCGGCAGCTTCACGGCGGCGGCCGAGGCCAGCCTCGCCACCGCGGTCTCCGTGGCCGCGAACAAACCGACGGCGCTCGAGCGAACCGGGATCCCCGCCAGAACGCGGTAAGCCGGCTGGCTCGGATGTCCCGGCCAGTTGAAGCCGAATCCGTTCGGCATCACCACCAATAGCCGCTGCTTGTAAGCCAGCGACAGCTCGAGCCCGAGGAAGCGGGCGTAGGTCCGGGGCTCGTGCCACAAGCCCGTGACCGCGCCGAGGTCGAACGGGCTGGCAATGATCGCCACGCGGATCGGGAAACCCGCGCGGGCGGCCGCCTTCAACATCCCACCGAGCTGAAGCTGCTGCTGCACCGACAGTCCGGCATCCGAGCCCACGAACAGATCCTGGAAGACCAGCACGTCGCTGCCGGGATCGCCGTCCGCGCTGGCGAGGGGCGCCACCGCTCCCGCTGTCAGCGCGAGCGTCAGGCCGACCACGATCGCTAACCGAATTCGCCGCCGCGTCATCGTCATCTAACCGAGCGCGGTTCTCACCAGGAGGATCGCCACGATAACCGCGCCGAGGCCCATCGCGAAAGCGACGAACGCGGCCAACAAGCGCAGGCGGATCTGTCTCGCGTTCACGAGGCGACCTGGAGCGTGTAGGGGGCGGTCACGATGCGACCGCCCAACTTTGCCTGCAGGAAAAGGCGCCACGTACCCGACTCGGGCAGTAGCACGCCGATGGTCAGCTTCCCGGGGGCGGTGGACGTCCCCGAGATCCGGCTCGAGGCGACGCCGGGGAGCGCGCCGCAGTTCGGCGCATTTGGCGCGCAGATGTGCGTGTGGAAGTAATCGAGCGAGCCCTGGTGGAAGAAGATCGCGTGCGCGAGCGCACCGAACCACGGAACGAATGTCGGCTTGTGCCCGCGTGGATCGGTCACGTTCACGACGATGAACTGCGCCTGGATCGCGTGCAGAGCCGCGTGCGGCTGCATGCGGAAGTGGTAGCCGTCGACCACCAAGTTCGGCGCGAACGCCGGCAACGGACGGGGGTGGTAAGCACCGCTGACGTTCACGGTCGTGAACAGCTGGAAGTTCGGCTGCCCGCCGGGAAGATTCGGATACACATCGACCAGGACGCGGTAAGGGCCAGGAGCGGGGAAGGTGACGGTCTGACGCAGCAGTCCGTTCGGACCAACCGGTGGGTGCTGGTGGATGATGTAGGCCAGATCGTCGCGGACGATGATCAGGTGCACGCCGGTGTGCGGCCCCGCACCGGTCTTGTACCGGGTGAGCGGGCGGCCGTTCGGCTGCGCCACGGTGAAGCTGATCGTGACCGGCTGTCCCGCTCGCACCGCAGTCTGGGGCTGGAAGCCGGCCAGCGAGAACACCTTGGCGGGCACGACCTGCGGCACGGTCAGCCCGCTGCCGGCGCCGCCACAGCCAGCCAACGAAAGGGCTGCCGTGACGACCACCGCCGTTTTCAACCTCGTCGTCCTCATCTCAGCCTCACCCATTGGCTTGATCGACGATCAGGGCCGTGAACGGCGGGCCTTGCCGAGGAGCGATCTGGAAGGTCAGTCCCCAACGCCCGACCATGACCAGCGCAGGCGCCGCGCGGGAGTACACCCCGGGGCCGGTTTCGGTCAGCTGATATTCCTGCTGGGGCATCTGCATCTCCAGGTGATTGAACAACAGAGTTACGTTTGCCCCGCGTACGGGCTGGCCACCCCGCGTTATACGGAGCGCGAACGAGTCTGGCGCGGCGGCCTTGTTGGGCGACACCAGCACCTGGAGAACGTAGCCGGCGTGCTTCACCGTCTGCGCCACTCGGCCCGGCCCCACCTTGGCGATCGCGGAGTTCTCGAGCGCGAACGCAGGGGGTGGCGGTGCCAGGCTCGAGAGCACCGTGGCGGCGAACACCAGGGCGACCACGACGACGACCTCGCCGCTGACCAGACCGCGGAGCAGCCGAGCGGCCGGTGCGCCGAGCTCGGGCTGACGCCGGGCCGCGATCAGCCGCGGACGTGAGCGGAGGAGATTGCCGGACGCGATCAAGGCGGCCACACCGAGCAGCCCGGCCTTGACCAGTATCGCCTGCCCGTACCCGGTCTCCCACAGCGCATTGACAGCGGGCATGTGATCGAACGCCTCGCCGACGCCCGTCGCCGCGAGCACCGTCACGGACGCGAGGGCGACGTTCGAGAAGCGGGGCACGCAGTCCGACAGGGTCTCGATCCGCCGGCGCGAGCTCGCGAACCACAGCACGAGGAGGCCGATCAATCCACCCAGCCACACCGACCCGGAGACCATGTGCAACCAGTCGAACATCAACGTGAGACCCCGAGGTGCGGTCTGCGCCGCGTGCCCCGCCGCGCCCGGCACCACGAGCACGGCCGCGGCCGCCAGCAATGCTCCGCTCGCGGCGAACAGCTCCGCGATCGACCGTCGCGGCCGTTCGGGGCGATCCACCCACAGAGCTATCCCAGCCGCCGCGCAGAACAACGCGAAGGTGATCTCCAACTCGACGACGGCGCGGCCGAACGCGGTAACCCGGTAAAGCGGGACCAGCGCCGAGAGGTCGAAGACGGACCGCAGCGAGTCGTTTGCCGTCGCGAAGTCCAGGTAGACCGGGATCGCGATAAGCCCAAGCACGGCGCTCACCACGAAGGCCACCGTGAGCGCGTGCAGCGAGCTCTCGTGGACTCGTCTGACCAGCGGGCGCGCCGTCACCAGCCGCATCACGAACAGACCAATCGCCGCCATCACCGACACGAACATCGCCCAGCGCGTGATCAGCACCCCTGGCGTGGTGGCGGTGGCCGAGATGTTGGGAACCTGAAACTGCGGGGCCGGTCCCGGGTTGGGGCCGACGGCGTAGGTGAACGCTCCCTGAACGGGATGCCCGTCCACCGAGATTGCCCGCCAGTAGATGAGGTACCACCCCTCGGGCAAATGAGCCCGGAGCGGAACCACCAAGGTGTCTGGGTTGCCCGCCGAGCGGCGCACGGCGCCAGTCGTTTCCTGGCGCCCGTCGGCGTCCGTGACCGAGATGATCGCCAGGCGCGGCTCAACCGCCTCGTCGTATGTGAGCTGGATCGTCGATGGTGGCGCGTTCAGAACCACGCTGGCGGCGGGGACCGTCTTGACCAGGTAGGCGTGGGCGGACGCTGCGCTCGGCAGCGCGAGCCACGCGGCGACGGCCATTGCCAGGACGAGTCCCCGCCTCGCGCTCACGCCAGCGTCCGGCCTTTGGAGCCGCTGGTCAGGGCAAACCCCCCGACCAGCAGGCCGAGCACGCCCACCACCAGCGCGACTATCGTCAGCACCGAGACCCCACCCCCGCCGAGCGAGCTCGCGGCCGCAATCGTCGGCGCCGGGGCCGGGGATGATTCGGCTCCCGCCCAGTTGACGATCGACCCATCCGAATAGGTCTGCTCGACTTGGAACGTATAGGTCTTGGCCGACGCCGGCTGGGCCAGGAACTGGAACAGGGAGTCCTCCCCGGTCGGCGTGTGACCGCCGGTCCAGCTCACTTTCGTGACCACAGCGCTGTCGCCTGACCCGGTCTGCTGCAGGTGCATCTGCCAGCCCGGCGGCGGCGGCACGAACGAGTCGATCCCGAAGCCGGACGGGACGGTCATCACGATCGTGGTCGTCGTCAGGCCGCTCTTTTCGGTCGGCACCGCCAGGCTGTAGAGCTGGAGCTTGCCGGCCACCGACACAGGCGGGCTGATTCGGGCGTGCGCTGATGCGGTCGCCGGCAGCAGCGCCATGGCGCCGCCGACGAGCGCCGCGATCAGCACCGCCCGCGCCCGCGGGCATGTTGCTTTCACGGCTGTTGATTCCTCCTGGTGGCTGATCTGATCTCTATAGCCAAGCTCTACGGCAGCTCGGCTTCGCGATCAGGCCGGAGGACCGCGTCCGGACCAGCCGTCGACGAGCGGGACGGGCGTGCGGAGCAGCGCCCCGCGGCGTATCCGCGCCGGCTCCGAGCGCCGCGGACGGCGCCTCGACGAGCGGGCGTACCGGTCGGCCACTGCCTGGAGCACCCGACGGGCGCCGTGAAATGCCGCGGTCAGGACCAACCCGACGGCGATGGCTGCCGGGATCGACCACCAACCGCCGTAGCCGAAGATCCCGACCAGCCCGCCCGGATGCCCGGTGGCGAGCAACCCCTCGAGAAACTCCTGGCAGATATAGATCGCCACCAGCGCGGTCGAGCAGAGCAGCCAGAGCATCGCGACCGAGACCGTGTAGCGCGGCAGCGATTTGCGCCCCCCGAAGGCTCGCCCGAGCGCCAGCAGGAAGCTGCCGGTCGCCGCCGCCACCGCGAGCACGATCCACGGGACGACCGAATGCAGGTAGGAATGCCCCTGCTTCTGAAGCTCGACCCCCGCGCGGCTGCCGTAGGCCAACCAGTACCGGAGTTGATGCACCGCGAACGCCCCGGCCGGCATCAAGCCGGCCGGCGCGAAGCGTCGGATCGCAAAACCGCGCGGGAGACGCACCGGCATCGTGAGCTGGACGATACCGCCCGTCATGACC
>JAFAYP010000223.1 GCA_019240305.1 Solirubrobacterales bacterium | reverse complement strand
GCTTCCTCGCGCTGCTGGAGCGCGTGAACCTCCGCGCGGTCGAGCTGCGACCGGGCATCGACGGGCTGACCCTGATCGCCTGGCGGCTGGCCGGCTTCCACCGCTGCTTTCATCGCTGGTGGGGGCGCGAGTCGCCGCTGAACCGGGCGCTTGACGCATGCGGCCGCGCGCTGCACGCCGACGTCCGGACGGTGAACGCGACCAAGCTGCTGTTCTGCGGACAGTTCGCCTTCCTGGCCCAGCGAGCGATATGACGATCACCGGATCGCAGATGCGCTGCGCACCGCACGACCCGGACAACCTGCTGGATCGGATGAGCCGCGAGTCAACGCTGAACGCCCACTACGAGCACCTGATCGAGCGGGAGCGGCAGCTGCTGGCAAAGCACCTCGGCATCACCTCGGGCGAGGTGCTCTCGATCGGCGCCGGCTGGCACCCCGGGCGCCACCTGTTCCCGGCGCCGGCCTTCCGCATCACGGCGGTCGACTCCGACCCCGAGCGGGTCGCGACCGTCGAGCGCCTCCAGCGCGCCGACGAGGTCCGCGTCGGTTACGCCGGGACCCTCGAGCTTCCCGCCGCGTCGTTCGACGTGGTCCTCTACCGGCTCGTGCTGCACCACATCGCCTATCAGGGGCCGCTCGCGCCGTGCTTCGCCGAGGCCGCCCGCCTGATGAAGCCGGGCGGCGCGATGGTGGCGATCGAACCCGGCCTCTGGCATCCCGTCGGGCTCGGTCTCGCCCTGGCCAACCGGACCGGACTCGCCACCGCGCTGCACGGCACGCCGGACGACATCCCGCTCTCGCCTCGCCGGCTGGGCGCCCTCGCACGAGCCGCGGGGCTCGAGCCCGAGCTGCACACGGTCACCTACACCTGGCGGCGCCTTCCCTCCGGCCTGCAGCGCGCCCTCGCGCCGCTCGACCGGGTCGGGTCGCGGCCGCGGGCGGCTCGGCTCGGACACACGCTGATGCTGATCGCCCGGAGGCGCGGTTGACCGCTCCGCGGCGCGGGGACGTCGTCGTCTGCATCGTCGGGACGGCAACTCAGAGCGCCGATGCCGAGGATGGCCTCCGTAGCCACACACCCGCCAACGTACCGGTCCTGACCGCCGCATCCGAGGCGGAGGCGTTTGCCGCCACCATGCCGGCCGACGTGATCCTGCTCGCTCCCGGCTGCGTCGTGGCCGGCGGCTGGCTCGAGTCGATGCGCCAGGCCGCGAACGCGTCCGCCACGACCGCCACCGCCACCGCGCTCACTCAGCACGATCTGGATGGCGCGCCCGAGCCGTTCGACCAGGCGGCGGCCGCGGTCCGGGCACGCTCGTTGCACCTCAGGCCACGCATCGATGTGCCCGGTAGCGCCTGTGTCTACGTCCGGCGCAGCGCGATCGAGCTGATCGGGGCTGAGGGCCCCGATTTCTGGGCCCGGTGCCTCGCCCGCGGGCTCACGCACGTCCTGGCCGATGACGTGCTCGTCCTCGACCCCGGCGCGGCCCCATCCCGCAGACACGAGCCAACCCCACCGGAGGCCCGGGCCACCCGAGCGGCCCGGAGCGCTCTGCACGGGTTCTCGGCCACGATCGACGCGCGCATCCTGGCCGGGCCAACCACCGGGACGCAGGTCCACGTGCTCGAGCTGATCAGCGGCCTGGCGCGCACCGAGCAGATCAACCTGCGCGCGATCATCCCCGACCACCCGAGCCAGGACGCCCTCACCCGGCTGCGGGCACTTCCGCGCCTGGAGCTTCTCACCTACTCCGAAGCCGCCGGCATCGGCCGCACCGACATCGTCCACCGCCCCTTCCAGCTGAGCAACGCCGGCGATCTCAGCTTCCTGGAGTCGCTCGGCGAACGCCTGATCCTGACCCAGCAGGACCTGATCGCCTTCCACAACCCGGCCTACTTCCCGACCCGGGCCGGCTGGCAGGAGTACCGCGAGCTGACCCGCAGTGCCCTGGCCGCCGCTGACCGCGTGCTGTTCTTCTCCGCCCATGCCCGCGACGACGCCCTCTCGGAAGACCTGGTCGAGGAAGCCCATGCCGAGGTGGTCCACCTGGGCGTTGACCATCAGGAGATGGTGGACAGCTTAGGCGCGCCACCCGCCGACGCGGACACGCTCGGAGGACGTCCGTTCCTCCTCTGCATCGGCACCGACTTCCTGCACAAGAACCGGATCTTCGCGCTGCGAGTGCTGCGGGCGCTAATCGAGCTGGGCGCCGACACGACCCTGGTGTTCGCGGGCCCCACCGTCCAGTACGGCTCCTCCCGGTCACACGAGTCGGCCTACCTGGCCGCCCATCCGGCGCTCGCCGGCCACGTTCGAGACCTCGGTGCGGTCAGCGAAGCCGAGAAGCACTGGCTCTACCGCCACGCCGCCCTCGTCGTCTACCCGACGGTTCTCGAAGGCTTCGGGCTCGTGCCGTTCGAGGCGGCGGACCATCGCGTCCCCTGCCTGTGGGCGCCCGGGAGCTCGCTCAGCGAGCTCCTGCCCGACCACGCCGCGGGCATCGTTCCGTGGAACGCGCGGCAGAGCGCCGAGCACGCCCGGGCGCTGATCGGCGAGGAGCGGGCGCGCGAGGAGAACCTGAGCGCGATCGACATGGCCGCGGCCGGGCTCACCTGGGACGCCACGGCGGCCAACCTGCTCGCCGCCTACCAGGCCACCGCGGCGGCACCCGCGCGGCCCCGCACCGCGGCCGCCGTCGCGCTCAGCGAGGACGCCGCCCGGCTGGTCGGCCCCGGCGGCGAGCTCCCAGCGGACGTCCACCGACCGCTGCTCGCGCTGGCCACCCACCCGAGCATCGCCCGCCCGGTTTATCGCGCACTCAGGCTCGGCTACCGGGTCTCACACGCACTCGGCAAGCGTCAGAGACGCAGGTAGGCGAGCGTCTGATGCGCGGCCGCGAACGCCTTGCGCGAGCGCCGGCCCTCGTAGTGCTTGGCGAAGAAGTAGCTCGATGCGCCGGTGAGCTCGGATTCGCGATCGGCCACCACCGAACCGTGATGGCCCATGACCACGCCGGGCTCGTACACGATCACGCCGCCCGCCGCCCGCATTCGCAGGCACAGGTCCTCGTCCTCCTTGTAGAGGAACAGCCGCTCGTCGAAGCCGCCCACGGCCATGAACGCCGCTCGCTTCACCAGCATCGCCGCACCGGACACCCAGGCCACCTCCTGGCGCACATCGGTGGCCCGCCAGTAGCTGTGGCCGCCCTTGATCGCGATGGCCGCTCGCGCGCCGTGCAGCCGCCCGTGGTCATAGGGCTGCGGGCGTCCGTCGGCCATGATCAGCTTGGGTCCGGCGGCGCTCACGCGCACATCGCCCGCCACGACGTCGAGCAGCCGAGCGATCGTGCCCGGACCGCGCAGCTCAACGTCCGGATTGAGGATCAGCAGGTACGGCGCCTCGGTCTCGCGGGCCAGGAGGTTGTGCCCGCCACCGAAGCCCACGTTGCTCGGCGCCACCGACGCGCGGACAGCGGAGAATCGCGCGGCCAGATCCGCCAGGTCCTCGCCCGAGGCGTTGTCGAGCAGGTTGATCTCATAGGCCGGACCGCTGCCGCCGAGATCCGCAACCGCGGTCTCGATGCAACGTTCTAGATACCGCCGTGTCCGGTAGTTCACGATCTGCACCGCGACCGTCGCAGCGTCGCCCATGGCGGCGACGATATCCGCAAGCGCTTCCCGGACCGGGCGTTGATACGCTCGGCCACGTGTCGTCTCTCGCCACGGCGCCTCGGCGCGCCACGTCCGAGCCGACTGGGGCGACGCCGGTGAGCCGCATTCGCGGGCTCGGTTTGAGTGTCGACGCGGCGCTCGCCGCGTTGCTGGCGGTGGCCCTCGGCGCGGTCGTGTTCGTGGCCACCGGCGGTACCGACCTCGGTCCCAACACATGGGTGCAGATCGCACTGCTCGTCGTCGGCGCCGGCAGTCTGGTGGCCGCAGCGCTCACACGAGCCGCGCGCACGCCGGTGCACGGCGCCGCGTCCGTCTCGCTGTTCGCGGCGCTTGCGGTGCTCACCTACCTTTCGATCGCCTGGTCGGTGCAGCCGGCTACCTCGTGGCTCGAGGCCAATCGCACGCTGTCCTATCTGGCCGCGTTCGCGGCCGCCGCCTCACTGGCGCGCCTCGCCCCCCGGCGCTGGCCGGCCGTGGTTGGCGCGGTGGGAGCAATGACCGTCGTCGTGTGCGCCTACGCGCTGCTGGCCAAGGTGTTCCCGGCCACGCTCAACGCCAGCGACACCTTCGGTCGGCTGCGGGTGCCGTTCGGCTACTGGAACGCCACCGGCCTGCTCGCCGCGCTCGGCATCCCTGCCTGTCTGTGGGCCGCGACGCGCCCGGCCACCGGGCGGCTGCTGCGCACGCTCGCCGTACCCGGGCTGGCCGTGCTGCTGACCACGCTGATGCTGTCCTATTCGCGCGGCGCGCTGCTGGAGGCGGTCATCGGCGTGGGTTGCTGGTTCATCCTGGTCCCACTGCGCCTGCGCGCCACGCTCGTGCTCGCCGTGGGCGCCGCCGGAGGCGCCGTCGCGACCCTGTGGGCGCTGGCCCATCACGCGATCACCCAAGACAACGCGGCGCTCGCCGCCCGGACCTCGGCCGGACACGAGTTCGGTCTAGTGCTGATCGCGGTCCTCGTCGTCTGCACCGCTGCCGGGTTCTTCGCCATCCGAGCCATGGACCGGGTCGTGCTCGCACCGGCGCTGCGCCGGCGGATCGGCACCGGGCTGCTGATCTGCGTGGCGATGGTTCCGGTGATCGCGATCGCCGGCGCGGCTGCCTCCTCGCGCGGGCTCACCGGCGAGATCTCGCACGAGTGGAGCACGCTGACCAGCACCACGCCGAGCGTCGGCGACGCCCCGGGCCGCATCGCCCAGCTCTCCAACAGCCGGCCGCTGTACTGGAGCGAGGGCCTCAAGGTCGGCGAGCACTCGCTGCTCGCGGGCGCGGGGGCCGGCGGCTTCGACACCGCGCGTACCCGCTACACGACCAACCCGCTGCAGGTGGCGCACGCCCACAGCTACGCGGTCGAGACGTTTGCCGATTTCGGCCTGATCGGCGTCACCGTGAGCCTCGCGCTCCTGGTCGTGTGGGGAGTCGCCGTCCGGCGGACGGTGGCCGGCGCGCCGGCCGACTCACCCGAGCGCACCGGGCTGATCACGATGCTGGCCGTGGTGCTCATCTACGGCGTCTCCTCGGCGATCGACTGGACGTGGTTTATCCCCGGGGTCACCGTGCCCGCGCTGCTGTGCGCTGGCTGGCTGGCCGGACGCGGACCGATCACAGCGCCGGCGACCGCCACCACCAGGCGGGCGTCCGGCCTGGGCCCCATCGCCGCCACCACGGCCACCGTCGCCGTCGCGCTGATCGCCGCCTGGTTCATCTGGCAGCCGCTTCACTCCTCCGATCAGGTCACCGCGGCAATCGGCGCCATGACCCGTGGCAACGCGGCGGCCGCGCTCGGGGACGCCCGGGGGGCCGCCGACGCCGACCCGGTCTCCACCGATCCGCTCTGGGAGCTCTCGGCCATCTACTCGGCGCTGGGCCAAGGCGCGGCCGGCCGGGCCGAGCTCGTCAAGGCGACCCAGATCCAGCCGGACAATCCCGAGACGTGGCAGCAGCTCGGCTCGTTCGATCTCCAGGCCCACCATCCCCAGCTCGCGCTACCCGAGCTGCAGAGAGCGCTCGGGCTCGACCGGACCTCGGCGCTCACCGCCCAGCTCGTCGCCCAGGCCCGTACTCAGAGCTAGCGGGACTCCCACCCCTACCCGACGGGTTGCCAGCTGAGCGCGCCGGGTGCCACATCGTGCCCTCCGCAATCACCGTCGTCGAGCCCGTCGTCGCTGATCCGATGCAACGGTCCCTGGCGGGTGCCGGCTAGGCCGATGATTTCCAGCTCGTAGATACGGGTGACCCCGGGCAGGCACTCAGAGCCGTTGTCGCCGGTCGCCCGACCGATCGTGACCGCGAGCTCGTGCCCATCCGGGGCGAAAGCCGGACCGCTGAGCACGGACGCAGGACCGATCGGGCCGCTCACGCGATCGTCTCGAATTCGGACGACATAGACACGACCGTGCCGAACGAACGCGATCTCGCGGCGGTCGGGGGAACAGTCGGGCCGTACCCCGCCGGCCGTGGTCAACCGCCGGGCGGTGCCGTTCCGGCCGAGAAGAAAGATGTTTCCGCCGTGGACGTACGCGATCGACCCGTCGGCGCACGGTGCGGGCTGGCTCGCGCCCACGCTGGTGAGACGGCGCAATCCGGTGCCGCTCGTTCCCACCTCGTAAAGGTCAGTCCGGTCGCGACCACGCGCCCGCATCGCGGCAGCGCGCGCAACGCCGGCGAACACGATCTCATTCCCCCCGGGGAGAAAGGCCGGATCGGTGTCACTGCCGGTGAGCGGCCGAAGGCTGATCACGCCGGACCCGTCGGCCGCGGTGATCGCGATCACATAGCGTGCGCCTGCAGGCAACATGCAGGTCTCATAATCGGAGCACGGAATCCGGCCTGTCCAGGAGAACACCAGCCGCTGCCCGTCGGCCGAGAACGAAGGGCGAAATACCGCGCACATCGCGTCGGGAGGCGCGGAGTAGTCGCACTGGAGGAGAGGTACTCCGCCGCCACAGCGCTTGACCGGTCCGCCGGCGTACAGACAGTCTGCCATCGCTTTCGCCACGACGCTTCGGTCCATGCGGTAGATGCCGCTGATCGCACCGGAGCAGGGCTGGCAGGAGCCGAGATTGCCGGCCTGCCACTCGCCGTTCAGCTCGTACACCAGACTCCCGTCGCGGCCTGGGTAGGCCGCCTGCGCTCCCGCCGCGCCGATCAAGGTGGCGAGCACCGCGGCGAGCGTCGCGGCCAACCGCAGCTTCTCGGTGAGTAGCGCGTGGATCCTCTCGATGCCCGCTAAGACGGCGAGGCCGACGGGAAGTTTCGCGACTGGCGAGTCATCGTTGCGCCCGGGCAAACAGGCTCCGCCTGAGCAGCGGGGGCCCGTCCACCGCCTGCACCCGGACCTCCGAGAACCCGAACTCATCCAGCAGCTGCGCGAGCGAGCGCCGGGTGTACAGGTGCAGGTGATCTCCGAGCGGCTCCGAGAAGCGCTCGACGCCGCCGAGCGCCACCCGCAGGCGGCCGTGCGACGGCGTGGTCAGCAGCAGACGGCCGCGGGGCGCCAGCACCCGCCGGACCTCCGAAAGCCAGCGCGCGGTATCGCTCACGTGCTCGATCACCTCGCTGCTCCACACCAGCTCGAATGAGCTGTCCTCGAACGGCAGCGGACCGTCGAAGGCAACCGAGCGAAAGTCGAGCTCCGGATGCCGTTCACGCGCGCGCTGAAGCGCCGCCTCGGCCACCTCGACGCCGATCGTCTGCGCGCCCGCCTCGGCCAGCGCGGCGGTGAACTCGCCGGCGCCGCAGCCGACGTCGAGCGCACGATCGCCGGGCCGCACCTCACCGCGCAGGAACGCCAGCCGGCGCTCGAGCAGAGGCGGCTCCAGGGCGGCCGGAAGGCGCTGCCACAAATCCTCGTAGTAGTCCTTGATCCGGCGACCGTACCGCGGGCTGGCTTCCGTCCGCCGGGCGAGCGACATTTTGTGTAGCGCGTTGGTTAGAGTGCGCGCACCGGACCACTGTGCGTCATCCGGACAAGTTGTGAAAGTCGCATTTGATAGCCGCCCCGCGAAGAGCACCGATGGTGTCGGCCGTTATGCGCGCTGCCTGCTCGACGCTCTACGCGACGCAGGTGACTGCGAGGTTCTCGAGACCCACCAGCCGCGCCGCTGCGATGTTCTCCACGCTCCCTGGATCGACGGCGCGATGCTCCGCAGCCCCGTGCCGATGGTCGTCACGGTGCACGATCTGGCGCCGCTCAAGCGCCAGGGCCAGTACCTGCGCTCGACGCTTCGTTTCAAGCTGCGCTACCTGGCGGTCCAGCGCGCCTCCCGCGTGATCGTCCCGACCTGTGCGGTCGCCGACGACGTCGAGACGGTGCTGGACATCCCCCGCGATCGCATCGCGGTGATCCCGGAAGCCGCCGCCCCGTCGCTCTACGCCCGCTCCGACGAGGAGGTCAGGGCGGTCCGCAACCGGTTCGCCCTGCCCGAGCGCTATCTCGTCTGGGTCGGTGCGATGCGGCGACCCGATCCGCGCAAGCGGGTCGCCGCACTCACCCGCGCGTCCCGTTCGATGCCGCTCGTGCTGGTCGGCCCGACCGGGCCGTGGGCCCACGAGCTGCCCGACGTCAAGCTGACCGGCGCGGTCTCCGACGACGAGCTGGCCGCGATCTACACCGGCGCCCACGCGCTGGTCTTCCCCTCCGATGACGAGGGGTTCGGGCTACCGCCGGTCGAGGCCCTCGCCTGCGGAACCCCGGTGGTCGCCTCCGACGTCCCCGCCCTGCGCGAGGTACTCGACGGACGCGCCACGCTGCGGGCGGTCGACGACCTCCCGGGCCTGCTCGCCGCGGCCGAGTCCGCCGAGCGACCGGCGCCGCCGCCCCCCGCCTGGACCTGGCAGGACGCCGCCCAAGCCACCTGGCAGGTGTACTGCGAGGCGGTCGCGGAAACCGGCATCTGCCAGATCGCCCGACCGAAACATCGGGCGGCCGCGCTGGTTAAAGACGCGTGACGTTGATCCACCGTCGCAGGCT
>JAFAYP010000212.1 GCA_019240305.1 Solirubrobacterales bacterium | reverse complement strand
ACCTGCTCCTCGGCCAGCACCTGGGCCACGGTGGCCAGCACGCCGGGCTGATCGGCCACCTCCAGGTGCAGGTAGAAGGCCGAGACCACGTCGGCCACGATCTGCAGCACGCGGCTTGCGGGCGGTGTCGAGGCGGGCGGAATCATCGCACTGATCACGTCGCCCAGGACGGCGCTGGCGGTCTGGGATCCACCAGCTCCCGGGCCCGACATGGTGATCTCGGTGATCGCCTCGGACTCGACCGTGACCGCGTTGTAGGGACCGCTCACCGAGGCCAGCGGGTGCCCGGGATACAGGAACGCCGGGTGCACCCGCACCGAGATTCCGTCGCCCACCCGCTCGGCCGTGCCGATCAGCTTGAGCTGGAGCCCGAGCTCGTCGGCGTAGGCCAGATCATCGGGCTGGATGTGCTCGATCCCCTCGTAGCGGACCTGGTCGAGGTGGACCGGCGTATCGAACGCCAGCCGAGCCAGGATCGCCATCTTGGCCGCGGCATCGCGCCCATCGACGTCCTCGGCGGGGTCGGCCTCGGCGTACCCCAGCCGCTGCGCCTCCCGCAGCGCCTCCTCGAAGGTCATCCCGGTCCGGGCCATCTCGGTGAGGATGAAGTTCGTGGTGCCGTTGACGATCCCGTGGACGCGGTCGATCGTCGCGCCGGCCAGCGCTTCCTGGATCACCCGGATCACGGGCACCACGCCGGCCACCGCGCCCTCGAAGCGCAGCTGAACGCCGCACGTGCGGGCGCACTCCCACAGCTCCTCCCCGTGCTGGGAGAGCAGCTGCTTGTTGGCGGTCACCACGTGCCGCCCCGCCTGCATGGCGCGCAGCAGGTACGAGCGGGTCGGCTCGATCCCGCCCATCAGCTCCACGATCAGATCAGAGCGCTCGAGGATCTCCTCGAACGATCCACTGCGGCGGGTCATGAACCCGCACAGCTCGGGCCGCAGCCCGGTCAGCCGCTCGATCCGTTCCGCGTGCCGCGGCAGGAGCTCGGCGAACGCCGCCCCCACCGTGCCGTGGCCGAGCAGGCCGACCCGGAAGCGCCGGTCAGTCGACGTCACGCCCCGCCAGGTCCTCGTAGCTCTCGCGGCGCACCACCACCCGGGCCTCTCCGTCCCGGCAGAAGATGACCGGCGGGCGCGGCACCCCGTTGTAGTTGTTGGCCAGCGAGTAGCCGTACGCCCCGGTCACCGGGGTGGCGATCACCTCACCGGGGACGGGATCGGCCAGCTGCGTCTCGCGCACGATCAAATCGCCGGACTCGCAGTGCTTGCCGGCGATCCGGCACGGCTCGCCGCCGCCGGCCAGCGGCCGGTCGGCGATCAGCGCCTCGTACTTCGAGCCGTAGAGCATCGGGCGCAGGTTGTCGGACATGCCGCCGTCGACCGCGACCCAGGTGGACACGTTCCGCTTGACCGTCTGCACCGTGTACAGCGTGACCGCCGAGTTGGCCACCAGGGCGCGGCCCGGCTCGAGCAGGAGCCGCTTATCCTCGCCCAGCTCGGCGTGCACGGCCGCCACGATCGTCTCCACGTAGTCGGCGATCGCCGGCGGGCGATCCGCAGCCGTGTAGGCCACGCCCAGGCCACCGCCCACGTTGTAGACCGGGAAGTCCCCGAGCGCGGCCAGCGTCCGCACCGCCGCGCGGAAGGGCTCGAGCGCGAGCAGCTGCGAGCCGATGTGGAAGTGCAGCCCGACGAGGTCCAGGTGGGATCCGCCGGCCAGTCGCTCGATCGCCACCCGGGCGTCAACCGGGGCGAAGCCGAACTTCGAGTCGGTCTGGCCGGTCGAGATCGCATGGTGGGTGTCGCCTGCCACCCCGGGCGTGACCCGGATCAGCACCTCCTGGCGTTGCCCCGACTCGGCCACCACCCGCTCCAGCCGCTCGAGCTCGTGCAGCGAGTCGATCACGACGTGCCCCACCCCGGCCTGCACCGCCTCGCGCAGCTCCTGCTCGGACTTGGCGTTTCCGTGGAGGTAGATCCGCGCCGGGTCAAAGCCGCCGCGCAGGGCCAGGAACAACTCGCCACCCGAGGCCACGTCGCAGGCCAGGCCCTCCTCGGCCAGCAGCCGATACACCGCGGTGCAGGGAAACGCCTTGGAGGCGAACAGCACGTCGAAGTCGGCGTGGCGAGCGGCCAGCGCGTCCATGAACGCGCGGGCGCGCCAGCGCAGATCGTCCTCGGCCACCACGTAGGCCGGCGTGCCGAACTCCCGCGCGAGCTCGACCGCGTCGCAGCCCCCGATTTCGAGCCGGCCGCGCTCGTTGACCCGCGTCCCCAGGGGAAAGACCGGCGACAGGGTGGAAACCGCACTCATGGGGTGGCGATCATGCCATGCCTGCGATTATCGGCGCGTGCCTCACCCGCGCCCGGTGACGGTGGAGCTCCCGACCGAGATCGGCCGGCACGATGGCCTGGCCTATTCGCTGTGGCTGCCCGGCCCCGATCGACCGGCCGGTGGCGGGGTGGTCGTGCTGCACGGGGCCGGCTCGGCCAAGGAGAACCACCACGATTTCGCCCGCGCCGCCGTAGGCAGCGGCCTGGGCGCGCTCGCCTTCGATCAGCGCGGACACGGCGACAGCGACGGCCCGATGGATGGCCGGGCGCTGGACGACGTCGTCGCGATGGCCGAGCTTCTGCGCTCGCGTCTGGGTGCCGGTGCGGGGCCAGACGCGCCGATCGCCCTGCGCGGCTCGAGCATGGGCGGCTACCTCGCCCTGGTCTCGGCGCAGGCCGCACGCGCTGCCGCGGTGGTGGCCATCTGCCCGGCGAGCGCCGAGGGCCTGCGCCGGGGCCTGACCGAAGGGCGGTTCACCTTCGCGGCAGAGGTGGGAGCGCTGCAGGGCTTCCTGGCCGCGCACGACGAGCGCGCGGCGGTCGCCGGGCTCCAGGCGCCGGTGCTCCTCCTGCACGCCGAAGGCGACGAGCAGGTTCCGGT
>JAFAYP010000205.1 GCA_019240305.1 Solirubrobacterales bacterium | reverse complement strand
GCAGAAGGCGGCCGAGGCGCACCTGGCCAAGCAGGTCCCTGACCCCGAGCTGCGGGCCAAGCTGACGCCCGACTACGTGATCGGCTGCAAGCGGATCCTCCCGTCCAACGAGTGGTATCCGGCGATCAGCAAGCCCAACGTGGAGGTCGTGCCGAGCGCGGTGATCGGAATCCGCCCCGACGCGGTGGTGGGCGCCGACGGACTCGCCCGCCCGGTCGACACGCTGATCTTCGCCACCGGCTTCCACGTCACGGACATCCCGCTCGCGGCCGCGATCCGCGGTCGCGACGGCGTGGCGCTGTCCGAGGTGTGGCGGGGCAGTCCGCAGGCCTACCGGGGCGCGGCGTCGCCCGGCTTTCCGAACCTGTTCTGGCTGGTCGGACCGAACACCGGGCTCGGCCACAACTCGATCGTGTTCATGATCGAGGCGCAGCTCAACTACCTGATGGGCGCCCTGGACGCGATGGAGCGCACCGGCGCGAGCCGGATCGAGGTGCGCCAGGACGCCTACGAGGCCTACAACGAGCATCTCCAATCCCGCCTGGCCGACACGGTCTGGAACACGGGTGGATGCCAGAGCTGGTACATCGACGCCAACGGGCGCAACAGCACGATCTGGCCAGACTTCACGTGGCGCTTCTGGCAGCAGACGCGCCGGTTCGACGCTCCGGCCTATGTGATGACGAACGGGTCCGGACGGGGTCCCCGGCCCCACGGACGCCGCGAAGCGGCCCAAATCCCCGGGTAGGCTCACGCCCGCGCCCGGGTAGGCTCGGCCCGTGGCCGAAGACCTCGTAGCGGACTTCGATCCGGTCTCGCTCAAGGAGCTCGATGAGCGCGCGGCGCTGCTGCGCCGCGTCGATAACAAGTACGCGGTGGAGCGGGAGCGCTTCGAGGAGCTGCTCGAGCGCCTGCGCGAGAACCACCAGGTGCTCGAGATCGAGGGCAAGCGGATGTTCGGCTACCGGAGCACGTACTTCGACACCCCTGAGCTGCGCTGCTTCACCGACCACCTGGAGGACCGCCACCCCCGCTACAAGGCGCGGACCCGGTGCTACGTGGACGCGGGCACGTGCGTGTTCGAGGTCAAGCTCAAGCCACGGGACGGGGAGACCGACAAGCGGCAGGTCGATCACCCGGTGAAGCGGGCCGATCAGCTCACCGAGGCCTCGCGGGAGTGCCTGGCCCAGGCGCTGTCCGACGTCGGGCTCGAGGCACCCGGTGATCTGGCGCCGACGCTGGTGACGATCTTTGACCGGATCACGCTGGCCGCCCGCGAGGGCTCCGAACGGCTGACCTGTGACGTCGGCGTGCGGCTCTCGAACCCGGACGGCGAGACGGCCGGGCTGCGCGATCGCGTGGTCCTGGTCGAGACCAAGAGCGAGTCCGGGGAGAGCCCGGCCGACCGGGCCCTGGGCGAGCTCGGCCTGGAGGCGATCTCGCTCAGCAAGTATCGCGTCGGGATGAGCCTGGTCGGCGGCGCGGAGGCCGGGCCGCAGCCCGGCAGCGAGCTGTTCGACCGCCGCGGCTAAGCGGCTCGATCCAGCGAGACCGGGCCCGGGGCGCGCGCGGCCTTCCAGTAGCGGTGAAGGCGGCGGATGAACTGCTTGGGCGGCTCCGCGTACAGGCGCTCGCCGGCCAGGTAGGCCTCGGCCTGAAGCTGTTCTCGGCGATGGTCGATCAGCTCATAGACCGCATCCAGGTCGACGGCCAGGGCGCCGGCGCTGCGCTCCACGCACTCGCGCAGGACAGCCAGGTCGTGATCGTCGCCGAGTAACTTGGACAGCCGGTCGGCCTCCTTGACGGCGCCGCCGACGATCCCCGGCGCGGCCGGCTTTAGCATCCGCAGGTGGTACCAGAGGTCCTTGGTGCGCTTGCGCCACTCGTGCAGGTTCTCAACGGTCGGCCGGCGGCGGGCCCGCTCAAGCGCGTCGCGGCCGCGGGCATAGCTGCGTTCGAGGCCGGGTTCGAGCGCCCTCCATCCGCCGTGGCGAAGCGACCAGTCGTCGATCCGGCTGCGGACCGCCTTGAGCTCCCCGGCCACCTGCCCGGTCAGACCGGATTCGAACAGCCGCCGGCGGGCGGGATCGCGCTCGGCCTCGAGGTGGCGCCGGATCGCGGTGAAGGTGCTCTGGGGCACGCGCCC
>JAFAYP010000029.1 GCA_019240305.1 Solirubrobacterales bacterium | reverse complement strand
GTGCGAGCCTGCTCTACGCGCTGCGCGAGCATCTCGATCTGCCCGGCTCCAAGAACGCCTGCGAGCAGGGTGAGTGCGGATCGTGCTCGGTCTATCTCGACGGCGAGGTCGTGTGCGCGTGCCTGGTGCTCGCCGCGCAGGCCCAGGACCGCGAGGTCGTGACCGTCGAGGGGATCGCCAACGGCGACGGCGATGGCGATGGCGATGGCCTGCACGAGGTGCAGCGAGCGTTCGTCGAGGCGGGCGCCGTGCAGTGCGGCTTCTGCACGCCCGGGCTGATCGTGTGCAGCCACGACCTGCTGCGGCGCAATCCGAGCCCGAGCGACTCTGAGATCCGTGAGGCCCTGGCCGGCAACCTGTGCCGATGCACCGGCTACGAGAAGATCCTCGACGCCGTCCGGTTGGCCGGCGAGCGCATGGCCCAGGCACCGCAAGAATGACGAGGCGCACCGTCATCGAAGGCTGCGCGATCGCGACTGTCGACGCGGCCGGCACCGAGTATGGCGACGGGCACCTCGTGATCGAGGGAGACCGGATAGCCGCGGTCGGCGAGGGCCCGGCGCCGGACGGGGCGGACGGGGCCGGCGGGGCAGAGTCCCGGCGGATCGACGGCCGGGGCCATCTGGCCACCCCCGGCCTGGTCAACTGCCACCACCACCTCTACCAATGGGCCACGCGCGGGCTGGCGCAGCAGGCGACGCTGTTCGAGTGGCTCCTCGAGCTGTACCCGGTATGGGCGCTGATCGACGAGGAGACCTGCTGGGCGGCGGCCCGCGCCGGGCTGGCGGCACTCGCGCGCTCGGGCTGCTCGACGTCGACCGATCATCACTACGTCTTCCCGCGCGATGTCGGCGATCTCCTGGAGGTCGAGATCGGCGCGGCCGCGTCCATCGGATTGCGCTTTCACCCGTGTCGAGGCTCAATGGACCTCGGGCGCTCGGACGGCGGGCTCCCGCCCGATGAGGTCGTGGAGAACCGCGATGTGATCCTGGCCGCGAGCGAGGCCGCGATCAGCCGCTTCCACGACCCCACGCCGGGGGCGATGGTGCGGATCGCGCTCGCCCCATGCTCGCCGTTTTCGGTGACGCGCGGACTCATGAGCGATGCCGCCGAGCTCGCGCGCCGGCGCGGCGTGCGTCTGCATACGCATCTGGCCGAGACGCTCGACGAGGAGCGCTTCTGCCAGGAGCGCTTCGGCATGCGCCCCGTCGACTACCTCGACGAGCTTGGCTGGCTCGGCGACGATGTCTGGCTCGCGCACTGCGTTCACCTGTCCGATGCCGAGATCGGCCGCTTCGGCGCCACCGGCACGGGGGTCGCCCATTGCCCGAACTCCAATGCGCGGCTCGGTTCCGGGATCGCTCCGGTCGCCGGCCTGGTGAGCGCGGGCGTCTCGGTTGGGCTCGGCGTCGACGGCGCCGCCTCCAACGAGGACGGCGGGCTCGCGTCCGAGATGCGCGCGGCCCTGCAGTTCGCCCGCCTGGCCGGCGGTCCGCGGGCGCTGACGGCAAGGCAGGCGCTCGCCCGCGCCACGATCGACGGGGCGCGCTGCCTCGGCCGCGAGGACGAGCTCGGCTCGCTCGAGGTCGGCAAGCTCGCCGACCTCGCGCTCTGGCGCCTCGACGGGCTCGACGGCGCGGGCATCGAGGATCCGGTGGTGGCGCTCGTCCTCGGCGCGACGCAGGCGGTCGAGCTGCTGCTGGTCGGCGGACGTCCGGTCGTCCAGGGAGGCGAGCTGCGCACGGCCGAGGAGGCGGAGGTGGCGAGCGAGATCGCGCGGGCGAGTCGCCGGCTCATCACCCGGGCGGAGGCCCGGGTTTGATGAGCGTTCCCACCATGCCGCGGAGGGAGCGGACTCCGCCTGCGGTCCAGCGCCCCGGCGTAGTGGGAACGAACACCATCCGCGCGGACGGCATCCCGAAGGTCAAGGGCGAGTTCGAGTACTCCTCCGACATGAGGGTCGAGGGAATGCTGTGGGGGGCGACGCTGCGTAGCGCGCACCCGCGGGCCGACATCTGGTCGATCGACTTCTCGCGCGCGCTCACGATTCCCGGTGTGCATGCGGTCCTGACCCACGAGGACGTCCCCGGTCGAAAGCTCTACGGGATGGAGCTTGCCGACCAGCCGGTCCTCGCGTGGCAGCACGTTCGCTACCAGGGCGAGCCGATCGCGATCGTCGCCGCCGATCATCCGGAGACCGCCCGCCGCGCAGTCGACGCGATCGAGGTCGAGTACGACGTGCTCGAGCCGCTGACCGATCCGGAACGGGCGATGGCCGCGGGCGCGCCCCAGCTCCACCTGTCGGGCAACGTCCTGCGCCACGTTCGGATCGTCCACGGCGACCCGGAGGCGGACGCCGACGTCGTCGTCGCCGGTGAGTACGAGGTCGGCATGCAGGATCAGGCCTTTCTCGGTCCCGAGTCGGGCCTGGCGGTCCCGGACGGCGAGGGCGGCGTCGATCTGTACATCGCGACCCAGTGGCTGCACGTCGACCGCGACCAGATCGCGCTCAGCCTCGATCTCCCACCTGAGAAGGTCCGCCTGACGATGAGCGGCGTCGGCGGGGCGTTCGGCGGACGCGAGGACCTCTCGATGCAGATCCACGCCTGCATGCTCGCGCTCCACAGCGGGCGGCCGGTCAAGATGGTCTACAACCGCGAGGAGTCGTTCTTCGGCCACGTCCACCGCCACCCGTGCCGCATGCACTACGAGCACGGCGCGAGTGCCGACGGGCGCCTGGTGTACGTGCGCGCACGGATCGTCCTCGACGGGGGCGCGTACGCCTCGAGCTCGACGGCCGTGTGCTCGAACGCCGGTTGCTTTGCCGGCGGGCCCTACGACGTACCGAACGCGCGGATCGACTCCTACGTGACCTATACGAACAACCCGCCATGCGGCGCGATGCGCGGATTCGGGGCCGTGCAGGTCGCGCTTGCGCACGAGGCCCAGATGGACAAGCTCGCGGCGGCGCTCGGGATCGACCCAGTGGAGCTGAGGATCGCCAACGCGATGCGGCCCGGCACGCGCATGCCGACCGGCCAGGTGGTCCGCGAACCGGCGCCGGTCGCCGAGCTGCTCGAGCGCGTGCGCGCGATGCCGTTACCGCCGGCGCCGCCCGACGACGGCCGTGAT
>JAFAYP010000591.1 GCA_019240305.1 Solirubrobacterales bacterium | reverse complement strand
CTCAGCTGGGGCGCGCTGGCCTTCGGTGAAAGCTCAGTGGTGGCGCTGATCGTCGGCATCGTGCTGCTCGACCTGGGCGCCCAGGCCATGCACATCTCCAACCAGAGCGCGATCTACACCCTGCACGGCCAGGCCCGCAGCCGCTTGACCACCGCGTATATGGTCGCCTACTTCCTCGGCGGCGTGGTGCTGTCGGCCGCCACCTCTGCGCTGTACGCCAGCGACGGATGGCCCGCCGTGTGCGTGCTCGGCGTGGCCACGGCGACGCTCGGGCTGCTCACGCGGCTAATCAGCGAGCAGGTCATGACCGGGCGCCTTCCGCTCAGCGCCGACAGCACTTCGTAGTCCTAGCATCAGGTCAATGCCACCCAAGCTGGTCGCGTCCGACCTGGACGGAACGCTCGTCCGCTCCGACGGAACGATCGACGAGCGCACCCGGCGCGCCATCGCGCTGGCCGAAGCGGCCGGCGCGACCGTGGTGTTCTGCACCGCTCGGCCGCAGCGGGGCCTGAGCGAGCTGGCCGAGGGCACCGGGCACCCGGGCGTGGCTATCTGTCACAACGGCGCGATGCTGTGGGACCTTCACACCGAGTCGGCACTCGACGTCTCGCCGCTTTCGCCGGCGGTCGCCCGCACGCTCGTGGCGCTGCTCGAGGCCGAGGTGCCTGGCGGCGCTTGGGCGGTCGAGCGAGCCGGCGGGCTCGGCCATGAACCCGGATTCGTAACTCCCTGGCCCATTCCCGAGGACACGACGGTCGGCGCCGTGCGCGCGCTGATCGCCGAGCCGGCGGTCAAGCTCATGCTCCGCCACGCTGAGCTGACCGCGGATGTGCTGCTAGAGCGAGCCCGAACCGCCTGCGGCCACCTGGCCGAGCTCAGCCACTCGAGCCTGAACGACGCTCTGCTCGAGATCAGCGCCGCCGGCGTCAGCAAGGCCACCGCGCTCGCACGCCTGTGCGAGCAGCGCGGCGTCGACCGCCGGGACGTCATCGCGTTCGGCGACATGCCCAACGACCTGGCGATGCTGACGTGGGCCGGTCACTCGGTCGCGGTGGCCAACGCCCATCCCGATGTCCGAGCCGCCGCGGACGAGCTGACCGCGTCAAACGACGAGGCGGGCGTCGCGCGCGTGCTCGAGCGGGTGTTCGGCCTCAGTTAGCCAGCGGCACGTAGCGCCGGCAAGGCTCGCCCCGCAGCCCCGGGCACGGCGGCAGCCCGGTCGGGACCACCACGCCCGGCACCACCGGCAGCACAAGGCGCGAGGCCATCGCCTTCGAGTGGGCCACGCGCACGGTCGCTCGGTGCTCGGGCACAAGATCGGCGAAGGCCCAGATGGGCTGATCGGCGCCCGGCGCCGAGATCGTGATCCGGATCCGCGACCCGGCGCGGTACACGTGACCCTCGTAGTACAGAGGCACGACGACCTGGGTGAACCTCCCGGGCCGCAGCGGCGCGACGTCCGAGCGCCGCAGGGTGAGCGCGGGCTGGAGCAGCGTGCTCCCCGGCGCCAGCTTGCGCTCGCTGGCTCGCAGCCACCCGCTCTGCACGTACGTCTCGCGCCCGTCGGGCCGCACCTCGGACACCGTGAGTTGGAGATCGACATCGCGCGTCGAGGCCGCGATCCATAGCTGCGCCGAGCCGGCGCCGACCACGGCGGTGTCGCTGGCCAGCGGCGCGCTCAGGTAGGACAGCGCCGTGCCGCGCGGAGGCTCGCGCCAGTGATAGCGCGGCGAGACGCCCCACAGGCCGCCCGGCCCGGTGTTGGCGCTGAAGTCGGTGGGCGGCCGGGCGCTCGGGTCCCAGGTGAACCGATCGACGCCGCCCAGGCGGGTGACACCCGGCAGCAGGGCTCCGCCGGAGCCCAGGTACCACGACATCGGCCGCGTTCCCGGAATCGGCCACCGGGCGAACGACTGCTCGAAGGACGCGCCCGGGACGCCCGCACGAGACCCCCGCGCCGCCCCGTTGTCGAACAGGATCCGCACCGAAGGCAGCCGCTCGAACGCGGCGAGCGCGGCGGCGTAAGACCCTTGGTCCTCGATCGGATCATCGGCCGGGAAGCTCACGCCGCTCACCCCCATGGCCACCTGGTAGAGCTCCGGGGCCAGTGCGCGCACCACGGGGGACAGCGCCGGCAGCCGGTGGGCCACGAACAACGACAGGAAGTCGTACCAGCGCAGCGCGGTGAGCGGGTCGAGCGAATCGACGTGCACCCCGTTGGTGAACGTGAACCACTTCAGGCGCGTGCCCGTGAAGTGCTCGGCCAGCTCCGGGCAGTGACCTCCCGTCTGCTCGTCGGTCCACTGGCAGGCCAGATACACCGGCACCCTGATTCTTCCGATGAACGTGTTGGGGTCGAGCGGACCCGCCGCCGACGGGACGTAGTAGCGATTGGCGTACACCTCGGCCACCTCGCTCACGGCCTCGGGGTGAAGCGCTTGGTTCGCCGCGCACACCTCGTCCCCGCCCCGGATGCGGTTCAAAGCCCAGGCCTCGCCGCGGCCGGGCGCGGCCGCCTCGGCGTCGATGTCGCGCGCCCGGGCGAACGGCAGAGCGAAGCCCGTGTTGAGGATCCCCCCCGGGTAGAGCGTGGTCGCGATGTCGTCGATCACCGACATCGGGGCGATCGCCGCCAGATGCGGCGGATCCGTCGCGGCCACGAACAGCTGGCTGATCCCGCCGTAGGAGATGCCGATCATCCCCACCCGGTGTCCGAGCACCCACGGCTGGTGGGCCACGGTCTCGATCACGTCGTAGCCGTCGAGGCTCTGAAGCGGCTCGAAGAAGCTGAACGCGCCGCCCGAGCAGCCCGTGCCGCGCATGTTCACGTCGACCACGGCGAAGCCGAGCAGGTTGGCGATCGGGGCAATGCCGCTCTGGGCGCCGGCGGGGTCGGCGTAGCCATAGCCCGAGTACTCGACCAGCGTGGGATACGGCCCTGGCCCGGCGGGCAGGCGCACGTCGATGGCCAGCTTGATTCCGTCGCGCACGGTCACGTACCCGTATCCCGACCGGACGATCCGCTGGCCGTAGATGCGCGTGCTGGGCGGCGCGGAGCGATCGGGCAGCACGGACAGTCGCGACGACGCCGGAAGGCGGCCCGTCGCCACGCGGTAACCGTTTCCCGGCGCCACGCCGCGGAAGACCACGCCGCCCAGCGGGCCCGCCGCGCGGACCGAGACCGCTCGCCCGTGGGGGTCGAAGAGGGTCACTCGCTGGCCGGGCCGGGCGCCCACCACCCACACCTGGTCAACGCTTCCGTGCGCGCTCAGCGTCGCCGCACCGGCCAGGGCAGGACACACGAAGCACGCGAGGCACACCGCCCCAAAAAGCCCGCCGATGAGCAGCTTCGCCCCGCTAGTCATTCTGTTGGGAGGACCCTAGCGGACCTCCTTTCGCTTCCGCCCAGGGATACCGGCTGGCCGCTCGCAGCGCGCGATAGGTTTCGCGCATGGCCGACGTGACCTCGCCCCGGAGCGATCCCGCGTCCCCGGCCGACGCCGCCGACCTCGGCGTGCTCGAGGCCGTCTCGCTGCTGCGCTCGGGCCGCCTGTCGGCGACCGAGTTGACCGATTCCTGCCTGCGCCGGATCGAGGAGCGAAACGGAGGGGCGCCGACGCTCGACGGCGCGCCCGATGCCATCAACGCCTGGGTCCGGCTGTATCCGGACACCGCGCGCGAGCAGGCCGCCGCGGCCGACGAGCGCCGCGCGCGCGAAGGCGACGTGGCTCCACTGCTGTGCGGTGTGCCGATCGGCCTGAAGGACCTCTATGCCGTTGCCGGGCTGCCGCTCACCGCCTCGAGCCGGGTCCTCGACTCCGAGCGGCTGGCCGCCGCCGACAGCCCGGCCTGGGCGGCGTTGCGTGGCGAGGGCGTGGTTCTACTAGGGCACACCCACGCCCACGAATTCGCCGCCGGCGGCACGACCGATCAGGTCGGCAACCCACACGCGCTCGATCGCATCGCCGGCGGCTCGAGCGGCGGGAGCGCCGCGGCCCTGGCGGCGCGGATGACGCCGGCCTCGCTGGGCAGCGACACGTGCGGCTCGCTGCGCATCCCGTCGGCCTGCTGCGGCACGTGCGCGATCAAGCCCACCCACGGCCGGATCTCGCTTCAGGGGATCGTTCCGCTGGCTCCCTCACTCGACCA
>JAFAYP010000554.1 GCA_019240305.1 Solirubrobacterales bacterium | reverse complement strand
CCACTCTGCTCGGAGGCGTCGAGGACCGCATCCCAGACCACGTTGTGATAGCTGCGAAAGGCCTCGAGGAAGTCGGCGAGCGCGATGCCTCGTCTCGCCCGCAACGCCGCATGCGTGCCCACGAACTCGAACTGCCGCGCCGCGGCTGGTCGTCCCCGGCGCAAAACGGCACACAGCAGATCATGATGCTCGCCGATGTGCCCACGCACATCCTCGAGCAGGCTCGGATCCGCTCGGCCATAGGCCGGGAGACGGGCCTTGATCTCCTCAAGACCCAGCCCGATCAACTCCTCGCGCCGCGCCTCCAGCGCTTCGGCGATCAACGCCGCGCCGGGGCTCTCGCGTACCGTGGCCATCGCGGGATTGTAATCGCCTCACAAACCGGTGCCGGTTCCCGGGGGTACGGTCTTCACTGCGCCGGGGCGAAACGAGGCATTGGACGCCCGGAGCGCGACGAGTGCTTGTTAGGCAGCCACAAGCAAAGGCGCCCAGGTTCGGATTCGGCGCCGATGACGGCCCGAGTCGCAGTGCCTACCGTGACGCTCCGACCGACCACGCCCCTGATCCCGTCGTCAGCGCTACAGGAGAAACGATGCCAAACATTGCCGAGCGGCTCAACGAAAACGCCGCCGCGCGCCCCAATCACGTGGCGATCAAAGTCCACGACACTGAACTGTCATACGCGGTTCTCGAGGAGGCGGCCGCGCGCGTTGCCAGCCTGCTGCGCGCGAAGGGCGTCGAGCCCGGCGATCGCGTCGGGATCATGCTGCCCAATGTCGCGCAGTTCGCAGCCTGTTACTACGGCGCGCTGCGGGCGGGCGCCGCCGTCGTCCCGATGAACCCGCTGCTCAAGGATCGCGAGATAGCGTTCTATCTCCGCGACTCCGAGGCCCAGGCGCTCCTGGCTTGGCATCAGTGCGCCGACGCCGCGCACGCCGGAGCCGAGCAGGCCGGTATCGAGTGCGTGCTGGTGGAGCCCGGCCAGTTCGAGACGCTGCTCGAACGGTGCCAGCCCGCCCCCGAGATCGTCGCGCGGCGAGCGGATGACACAGCGGTGATCCTCTACACCTCGGGGACCACCGGCAAGCCCAAGGGCGCCGAACTCACCCACCACAACATCCTGCGCAACGTCGAGATCACGGTGGGGCTGTTCCGGCTCGATGAGCGCGCAGTCATGCTAGGGGCGCTGCCTTTCTTCCATGCCTTCGGACAGACCTGTGCGCTCAACGCCTCCGTGTCGGTCGGCGCCCGCCTCACGTTGATCCCTCGCTTCGAGGCGGGTAACGCCCTGGAGATCCTCGAGCGCGATCGGGTCACCGTTTTCGCCGGCGTGCCCACGATGTACGCCGCGATGCTCCACCACCCAAACGCCGGCCGAACCGACACCGCGTCGCTTGAAATCTGCGTGTCAGGGGGAGCCGCGATGCCGGCCGAGGTCATGCGCGCCTTCGAGGAACGGTTCGGTTGCCAGATCCTCGAAGGCTACGGCCTCTCGGAGACTTCTCCGGTTGCCTCGTTCAACCGCCCAGACCGTCCGCGTAAGCCGGGCTCGATCGGCCTGCCCGTCGACGGCGTGGAGATGCGCCTCATCGACGACCGCGGCGACGCAGTCCCGCAGGGCGAGGTCGGGGAGATCGCGATCCGCGGCCACAACGTCATGAAGGGCTACTGGCGCCGGCCCGACGCGACCGCCGAGGCGATCGATCGCGCCGGCTGGTTTAAGACCGGCGACTTGGCCCGGGCCGACGAGGACGGCTACTTCTTCATCGTCGACCGCAAGAAGGAGATGGTGATCCGCGGAGGATTCAACGTCTACCCCCGCGAGATCGAGGAGGTTCTCTACGAGCACCCGGATGTGCGCGAGGCCGCAGTAATCGGGATCCCTCACCCGGAGCTGGGCGAGGAGGTCGCCGCGGCGATCGCGCTGAAGGCCGGGGCACGCTCGACGGCGGCCGATGTGCGCGACTTCGTCAAGCAGCGGGTGGCGGCGTACAAATATCCCCGGCACGTTTGGCTCATGGACGAGCTGCCGAAGGGCCCAACCGGCAAGCTCCTGAAACGCGAGATCAAGCCGCCCGACGAGCCCGCCAAGGGATGCGGATGAGCTCTCGTCCATTGAACGCGGGACGAGGGACGTCCGTGATCCGCAGGCGCGGGTTCAACTAACTCCGGGACCGACCGATAACGCTGACCATATTGTTCACCGGGATAAGCGCTTTTCCAACGAGAAGCGCGAGGGAGCGTGGCTGATGTCGTTTCTCACAGGCCTGTCGGTGCGGGCGAAGCTGTTTGGCGGCTTCGGGCTCGTGCTCGCGTTGACCGCCATCATGGGCGTTGTGCTGTTGTCGGAGCTGGGCAGTGTCAACAGCGGAGGCGCCTATCTGGGCACGAGCGCGCTGCCGAGCGTGGAGGCGATCAACAAGATCGCCCGTGACGGGATCGATTTCCGCCGGGCGCAATTGAAGTACGTGCTCGATCCGGCGACCGCGGCCGGCGCGCAGGCCAAGAGCGACTGGACAACTGATGAGACCGACGTCCAGGCCCAGTTGCGGCATTACGACGTCTCGTTGATCGCGAATGCGCAGGATCGGCAGATGTGGCAAACCGTGTCGAGCGAATGGTCCTCGCTCGTGAATCAGATGGAACCGCTGAGCGCGCTGGCGAAGGGCAATGCCGCGCCTGCCGCGGATAACCTGGTGACAGCAAGCCTGCCCACCTACAAGTCGCTGATCGCCGCGCTCAATTCGTGGGACAACGTGAATAACGCGTGGGCGGCGGACAAGCTCAAGAGCAACAACGCCGCGTACAGCTCCGCGCGGGCGATCGGCATCGCCCTGATCGTGCTGGCGCTGCTCGCCGGCCTCGGGATCGCCTTCGCGGTTTCGCGCTCGATCAAGGGCCGCGTCGATGTGATCCTGAACCGCCTGCGCATGCTCCAGGACAAGTGCGTCACCTCTCTACGCGAGGGCCTGGAGGGCTTTGCCGATGGCGACCTGACGCGTCGCTACGAGCCGGCCACGCCCCTGATCGACAATCCATCGAAGGATGAGATCGGGCAGGTGGCCGAGGCGGTCAACGGTATTCGCGAACGGGTCGTCGCGTCGCTCGCCGCCTACAACTCGACGGCGGATCGCCTGTGCGAGACGATCGGCCACGTCGCCGGTACCGCGGGCAGCGTGGCCTCGTCCTCGCACCAGATGGCGGCCACCTCGGAGGAGACCGGCCGGGCCACGGGCGAGATCGCCCACGCGGTCGGCGACGTGGCCCAGGGCGCCGAGCGCCAGGTGCGCATGGTCGACGACGCCAAGCGCGCGGCTGAGGAGGTGGCCCGCGCGGTCGCCGAATCGGCCGACAACGCGCGCTTGACCGCTCATGTGGCCAGCGAGGCCCGGACGATCGCGGCCGAGGGCGTAAGCGCCGCCGAGCAGGCCGATCGAGCCATGCGCGCTGTACGCGAGTCCTCCAGCGCCGTCACCGAGGCGATCGGGGAGCTGGCGGCAAAGTCCGAGCAGATCGGCGCGATCGTGCAGACCATCACCGGCATCGCCGAGCAAACCAACCTGCTGGCGCTGAACGCGGCGATCGAGGCCGCCCGGGCCGGAGACCAGGGCCGCGGGTTTGCCGTCGTAGCCGAGGAGGTCCGCAAGCTGGCCGAGGAGTCCCAGCACGCCGCCGAGGAGATCTCCGGGCTGATCGGCGCCATGCAGGGCGAGACCAGCAAGGCGGTCGGGGTCGTCGAGGACGGCGCCAGGCGCACCGAGGATGGCGCCAACGTCGTCGAGCGCACGCGCGAGTCGTTCCTGCGCATCGACACCTCCGTCGAGGAGATGGGCAAGCGCATCGAGCAGATCGCGGCGGCCTCCGAGCAGATCGCGGCCAGCGCCAACAGCATGCAGGACAGCATCGGTGAGGTCGCCGCGGTGGCCGAGCAGTCCTCGGCGTCGACCGAGGAGGTGTCCGCCTCGACCGAGGAGACGTCCGCCTCGGCTCAGGAGATCGCCGCCTCCGCACAAGAGCTATCCGCCACCGCCGAAGAGCTCAACCGCCTCGTCGGGCAGTTCCGGATCGCTTGAGGTTCAACGGCGGTCCGAGCAAGCGCGCAGGAGCTGGTCGTGCTGACCCTCCTGCGCGGCCCGGTCGCCCCGGGTGGACGACTCGCCCCCGGCTCGGCGTCCAATCCGTAGTTTCCGCGGATCCCGTGCGTTCGTGTTCGCTCCGATAAGGAATTGGTAGATAAAGGCAAACTCGTCGTGAGGCGGGGACGCAAAGCTAGGGGTCTCCGGAGGGAGATTGCCCGGCCGCCGACCATCACGGATATCGCACCTGACTGCAGACACGGAGGTCTGTATGCCCTACCTCATTCGACGTCCCCCCTTACGACGGGCCCTCTATTCACTCGTCGGGGCGATGGCACTCATAACGGCCGCTCCCGCTGTCGCCAGCGCTTGCACGATGTCGACCGCCCCCACGAGCCAGCTGCTCGCGGCGTTCGGTGACACCGCCCAGTACCAGTTGGCTCCCGGCGGCGCCTTCGAGTCGCGCACGTCCGGCTGGACGCTGGACGGCGCCCATGTGCAGAGCGGCAACGTCTCGTTGATTCCCGGGACGGCCTCTCATTCGCTGTACATCCCGGCCACGAGCCGGCCGATAACGGCCCCGATCTGCGTCGACGCCTCGACGCCGACGTTCCGGTTCTTCGCCCGGCAGGCGAGCTCCGGCTGGGCCGAGATGAACATCAACGTCCTGTGGACCGACGCGTCAGGGGTCTCGCACGTATCGAGCGCCGGCGGCCTGTCCCCGACCACCAGCTGGGGCCTGACTCAGGTCTACGACCTGGGCGAGATGCTGCCGTTGTGGCAGCCCGGCAGCACGCTGTCGGTGCGCCTCCAGTTTGTTCCTGCCTCGGGCGGCGGCCCCGTGGCGATCGACGACCCGCTCATCGATCCCTACAGCAGGTAGCCGCCCAATCCGCAAGGTTCGCTCGGGAGCGGTCTCGCCGCTCCCGAGCCCCGCCCCGCCCCGCCAATGACCGACGCTCACGACTTCCGCGACGTTCACGCGATCCACCCGGTCGATCGCCTCCTCGAGGATTCGTGGAGCTCCCGGTCGCGCCGCGCAACCCGCCGCGAGCTGCTCGCCGAGTCCTCGGCAGCGGTGGTGTTTCTCGCCCTCGCGGTCCCGCTGGCCATTCACGGCTTGGCCGCTCATCCGGTCTCACCGGCCCTGGCGCTCCTGCTTGTGGGTCTGTACGCGCTCGTCGCGCGTGGGGTCAAGTTTCCGATCGGCGCCGGGTACGTGGTTCCGTCCTACCTCGTGCTGGTGCCAATGCTGCTGCTCCTGCCGCCGCTCAGCGTGCCGCTGCTGGCGTCCGGCGGGCTGCTGCTCGGAACCACGGCGCGTTGGATCGCGCGCCGGGCCAGCCCGCAGGAGCTGCTGTTTTCTATTCCTGACGCGGCGCACGCCATCGGTCCCGCCGTGATCCTGGCCCTGGCGCCGTGGGGCGGTGGCGTGGGTCGTGCCGGCGTGTATGTCGTGGCGTTCCTCAGTGCGTGCCTCGTCGACCTCATCGCCTCAAGCCTTCGGGAGTCGGTCACGCTAGGGGTCTCGCCCCGCCTTCAGCTGCAGGTGATCCTGGCCGTGTGGGTGGTGGACGCATGCGTCGCGCCGCTCGGGTTCCTGATCGCGCGCGGGGCGCTGCACGCGCCGGCTACGCTGCTGCTGCTGCTCCCGCTCAACGGCCTGCTGATGGTGGTCGAACGGGAGCGCAACGCCCGGATCGGCGACGCGCAGTACCGGCTAGACGAGGTCATGCGCCAGCGTTCGCGGCTTCAGTCGGCGGTTGCTCGGCTCGGCGAGGCGCTTGCGGCCAAGCTCGAGCTGGGCGCGCTCGCTGACGTGCTGATCCAGGGCTCGGTCGATGCCCTCGACGCAAGCGCCGCTCACCTCGCGCTGCACCCGCGCTCCGGCGTCCCGATCACCGGCACCATGGGGCCGGAGCGTCTGCAGCCGCTGCTCGAGCTGGCGAGCGCCGACGCGCGCTCGACCCGCCAGCCCCGGCAGCTCGAGCGCGACGGCGCGTGGGCGATGGCGATGCCGTTCAGCCTCGGCAGCCAGGTGGTCGGAGCCCTGGCGGTCGCGCGGGACGCGCGGTCCTTCAGCAGCGATGAGGAGCTGCTGATGCAGGGGCTGGTCCAGCGAGCCGAGAAGGCCGCCGCAGACATCGACGCGCATGAACGCCTGCATGAGGAAGCCAACAGCGATCCGCTGACACTTCTCGGCAACCGGCGAAAGCTGGCCGAGGAACTGAGCGCGCGGCTGGGCGAGGGTGCTGCCAACGAGCCGCTTCTGCTGATGCTGTTCGACCTGGATGGTTTCAAGGCCTACAACGACACCTTCGGCCACGTCGCCGGCGACGCGCTGCTGGCCAGGCTTGGCCGCAAGCTCGAGGCCGCGATAGCGGAAGGCTCCGCGTACCGCCTCGGCGGCGATGAGTTCTGCGTGCTCCTGCCGGCGCAGGGCGACCTGCCGGCCGCCGTGGTGTCCGCCGTGGAGGCTTTCGAGGAGCGCGGTGAGACGTTCGCGATCACCTCGTCCTACGGTTGCGTCCTGCTTCCGCACGAGGCGCGAACGGCCGAATACGCGCTCCAGCTGGCCGACAAGCGGATGTACTCGCAGAAGCACGGCCGCCGGTCCCGGGACGGCGACCAGGCCCACGACGTGCTCATCCACATCATGCGGGCCAAGCAGAGCGGACTGCAGGATCATGCCTCGGTGGTCGAGCAGCTGGCCGTGCGCGTGGGCCGGCGCCTCGGGCTTGACGCCGAGCAGCTGGACGAGCTCGGGCGGGCTGCGGCCCTCCACGACATCGGCAAGGTCGGGATTCCGGACGCGATCCTGGGCAAGCCCGGGGCGCTCGACCCCGACGAGTGGGAGTTCATGCGCCAGCACACGATCCTCGGCGAACGCATCCTGAACGCCGCGCCGGCGCTGCGGCCGGTGGCCGCGATCGTGCGCTCAAGCCACGAGCGCTGGGATGGCAACGGCTATCCGGATCGGCTGCGTGGTGATCAGATCCCGCTCGCGGCACGGATCGTCGCGGTGTGCGACGCCTACGACGCGATGGTCAGCGACCGCTGCTACCGCTCCGCGCATACACCCGAGTTCGCCCTGGAGGAGCTCCGGCAGGCGGCCGGTAGTCAGTTCGACTCGACGGTGGTGACCGCGTTCCTCGAAGAGCTCGCGCGCCCGGAGGCGAAACCGTCAGGCGCCGACGTCGTCGCGACACATGCGGACTCGGTACCTCATGCCGAACGGGTCGCGGAAATCGTCGGTCACGTGCGGACGCTGCTGGCGACACCGACGGAGGCATCGGCGGCGCGCTGATCGTGGCGTGCACCGGGTATGGCCGGCGCGCTGGCGATCGCCGTTCGGCGAGCTCACTCGTCGGGACGCGCCGCGCCGACGGCGATCAGACATGCGGACGGGCTGCGCGGGAGCGACACCAGCAACTCCCCGTTTACCGCGTCCACCTCGACGTGGGCGCCGTCGCTCGGGTACAGCACGCGAGGTGGCGCATCCGCGTCATGGCACGGGAGCGGCAGCAAGACGGTGGCCTGGGACCTCGCGTCGGGAGCCTCGTGTCGTCGCCAGACGATGACATATGTCCTCCGAGGGCTGCGTAGCCCGGCAGCAATCCACGAATCCTTCCATTTCGGCAGCCCGAGCGGCCAGAACGGCACCGCCTCGGCGATGTCGTGTCTGATCTGCTTGTACATCGACAACGCCTCGGCGACGAGCGCGAGCTGACTGCTCGTCATCGCGTCGATGTTCCCCGAGAGATGAATGCGCCCGAGCAGCGCGCTGCACAGGGTGAATGCGATCAGATCGTCGCTCATATCCGGCTGGACCGAGGCCCATATCCCGGCCTGCTCAGGGGCGATCGCAAGCGCTGCGGCAGCGGCGATCGGCGGATAGCTCAGCGGGTCCTCCTGATCGCTTGTCGACTGCAGTTGGAAGTGCGCCAGGGTGGCGTAGTCGCAGCGCATCGCTCCTGAGGAGCAGGCTTCGAGAGTCAGCCCGGGATGGCGGTCCAAGACCGCGTCGATCCAGGCCAGCAGCGCACGGTTGTGTCCGAGCAGCCCGACTCCGGCGGCGACTTGCCCGACGTCAGTCCCGGGTGCGACGTTGATGTTGTAATCCATCTTCATGTAGCCGAGACCGAGTTCGCCGACGAGGAAGTCGATCACTCGATCCAGGTGCTCTCGAGCGGCCGGATGGCGAAGGTCGAGGTGATACCGCGCCTGCTCGACGACCCGCTGCCCGTCGCGCATGAGAAATGCCTCCGCCGGCAGCCGGTCGGCGACGGGGCTCCGGACGCCGACCGCCTCCGGTTCGATCCAGAGGCCGGGGACCATGCCTTCGGCGCGGATCTGCTCGATGACCGCTCGCAGGCCGCGGGTGAAGCGGGCTTCGGAGGGGATCCACTCGCCGACGGCGTCCCACCAGTCCTCGCCCGGTTCGGCGTACCAGCCGGCATCGATACAGAAGTACTCCGCACCCACGGCCGCGGCGGCGGCAATCAGGGGGAGCAGCCGTTCGGTCGTGGGATTGGCCTTCACGGTGTTCAGGTAATCGTTGAAGACGACCGGAAGCGCGCGGTGGTCCTCGTGATCGCGCCGGATCGCTCGTCGGTAGCGCGTCAGCTTGGCGGCTGCGCTTTCCAGGCCGTCGGCGGCGACCGCGAGCGCGACGGGGACCGACTCGCACGACTCGCCCGGCGCGAGCCTCACCCGCCAATGGTGATCGACGTCGGTGGGGCCGAGCATCGAGAGGTAGGAGAGCGTCGGACCGTGGCCGAGGTGTTCGCCAAGCTGCCAGTGCCAGGCGCCGTTGTGCTCGATCTGCCACAGCAGCGTGTGTCCGGTGCGGCGATTGACCGCGGCGCCCATGGGCAGATACGTCCCTGACGACCAGCTGCCCATGCTGGTGAGGGCAAAGCGCCCGCGCGATCGTCCGTCCTCGACCCCGGTGCTGAGCTGCGGCAGAGCGTCCCGGAACCTCCTCGACTGCCAGCGCGACTCGGCCTGCCAGTCGTTCTCGGCCCAGAGGATCTCGACGTCGCGGAGATCGCCGCCCGGGCCGGCGACGTCGCCGAGCAGCAGTGACGAGATCGACTCGATGGTCAGGGGTTCGTCGCCCGCGTTCGCCAAGCTGACGGAGCCTCGAATGACGCCCACGTCGTTGAGCCGCCGGTAGCGGACGGTTGCCACCAGACCGGTGAGCGGATCCTCCAGCGTGAACGCGAGCAGGCTCCAGAGTCCCTGCTCGTCGCTCTCGTGAGCGACGTATCGCATCCGCCCGCCCACCGCCGACTCCGAGTAGCGCCGCCCGGCCCAGTCCCGCCCCCACCCACTGACCATGAGGTCGACAAGCGGCAACCCGGCCGAGTCGTACTCGCCGTCGCGGGAACCGGGCGAGAGCTCGGCTACCGGTGCCGGCGAGGACGAGTGAGCTGCCGCGCGGTTGGCCTCGAGCGGCACGAGTCGTAGCCGGGCGATGCCGTCCTGGCCGATGACGACTCGAACGTCGAGCGCGGAATCCCGCCAGGCGACCTCAGATTCGCGCATCGCGTCCAACGAGTTCATTCCCTCTTCCGTCCCTCTGGCCGAGGTGGCCGATGGCCTTGACAGAGCAAAAAAAGTGACTACAGTCTCGCTTCTAGAGGAGAGGAAGTCAATTG
>JAFAYP010000457.1 GCA_019240305.1 Solirubrobacterales bacterium | reverse complement strand
CCGGCCGACGGAGAACAGCCAGCGATCACCGATGACGCTGCGCAACCGAGCGTCCAGCGTGAGCTGTACACGCGGCACCTCAAAGCCGGATCGATGCCAGCGGAGGCCGTCGGCACGGCCTCGGCCGCCGACCATCGAAACCGTGGCCTTGCGATCGCCAGGCGGGCGGCGATTTTGCGATCGCTCTCCGTGCGAAGGACTCGCCGCGGCTCGATATGGGCCGTGATTGGAGCGATCGCGCGGTCCAGGAGCTACCAGGTTGATCCACGAAAGCGATGACCCGCGTGACGTGTGCGGATCGGCGGCTGCCCGCAACAACGCCTTGAGATGCTTCAAGGCGTCGCTCCGTTGTCTGTGGAGCCTCCAAGGGGGCCCGGCCAGTCGTGATAGGGGAGAAGAGAAGGCGCGCTTGCGCGAGTCGGGACAAGCGGAGTCCGGGCTCGACCGCGCTGGCGCTATGAGCGCCGGCCGGAGATCCCCGGCGATACCGGCGTGGTCGGAGCGGTCGTGGCTGGCGGCGCCAGCGTGCTCGGGGCGGTTGTGGCAGGCGCGCGCGCTGCGAGTTCGGCGATGAGCGCTTCGATGACGCTGTGGTCGAACTGGGAGCCGGCGCAGCGGCGCAGTTCGGCGCGCGCGTCGGCGTCGCTCATGCCGGCGGCGTAGGGTCGCGTGGCGGTCATCGCATGGTAGGCGTCGCAGGCGAACACGATCCGCGCTGGTAGAGGGATCGCTTCGCCGACCAGCCCCTCGGGGTAGCCGGCGCCGTCGTAGCGCTCGTGGGTGGAGCGCACGAGCCTGGCGACGGGCGCCAGCGCGGGGGCGGCGTTGAGCACGCGCTCTCCGATGATCGTGTGCTCACGTAGGAATGCCCACTCCTCGCTGTCGAGCGGGCCGGGCTTGTTCAGGATGCTGCGCGGTACCGCGATCTTGCCGACGTCGTGCAGCTCTCCGGTGCGCCAGGTCAGTTCGACGAGCTCGACGTCGAGGCCGAGGCGGCGCGCGACAGCACGCGCCAGCGTGCCGACCTCGAGCATGTGCTCGGGCAGGTCGTCGGCGTGCTCGGCGGTGGCCGACAGGAGCACGTCGCGGGTTTGGGCCATGACCGTGCTCAGCCGCTGGCTGTTCTTCTTGGCGTACATGCGCTGGTCGGCGAGGCGCAGCGCGGTGCTGAGGTCGCACGCCTCCTCGAGCAGGTTCACGGTGCCGTAGGACGCGCCGATCGCGAATCCTGCGCCGTTCTCGGTGAGCGCCTGCTCGGCTGCGGCGATCGCGGCGTTGGAGTCGAGTAGCACGCAGAACTCGTCCCCGCCGAGGCGGTAGGCCTGTCCGTGCGCGGCGACCGCCTCGCCTAGGCGCTGGCCGACCCGTGCGAGCAGCTGGTCGCCCGCCAGGTGCCCGAAGGTGTCGTTGTAGCTCTTAAACCCGTCAAGGTCGAAGATCGCTAGCACCCGAGCGCGCTCGTCGTGCACGTCCAATGCGCTGCTGAGATCGAGCGCCAGCCGGCGGCGGTTGGGCAGGCCGGTCAACGCGTCGTGCATGGACTCGTAACTGGCCCGGCGCTGGAGACGCACCAGGTCACGCGCGGCCAGGAACTGGCGCACCGAAACGAGTCCGGCGAGCCCGACCGCGCAGATCGTGAGCGCGAGGCTGCGATGCCCGACGACCAGAAGTCCGAACCCGGCACCCACCGCGACGTAGGGCGCCCAGCTCGCGGTCGGTTTCGACGCTTCCTCCTGATCGGGGGCATGGACGGCCGCCTGCGCGCTGCCGGCCGCTGCCATCAGCGCGATCGCGATCATCCACAGCGAGTCGACTGGGTCGCCGCCCTCGTAGGTGGAGTGCAGCTGCAGGTAGCCGTACACCATGTCGGCGGTGACGAAAAACGCGAGCCCCCCGGCCATCAACTGCAGCGCCCGCGTGCTCGAGATGGCGCTGCGGCGCAGCAGTACCGTGCCCAGCCCGACGAGCAGGATCATGTCGCCGACCGGATAGGCCACCGAGACCGCATCGCTGAGCAGGTGCCCGTCGGTCTGGCTGAGTGTCGGACCGAGCACGATGTAGGTCACCAGCATCGCGCCGGCGACCGCCACCACGCCAAGGTCGAGCGCCAGACGCCATCTCGTACCGCGACCGTATTGCCGGTGCGGGAACCGCAGCAGCCCGGCCAGGGTGATCGGGTAGAACGACAGGTAGAGCAGATCGGCCACCGATGGGAACGGGAAGTGGCCCTCGAGCTCGTACACGGTCTGGGCGATATCTCCGCCGAGGTACAAGGCCGAAGCGATCGCCAGCAACCGCCACGCCGCGCGCAGGCGCGCATGCGCCGAGCAGCGGCGCGAGGCGCCCCACGCCGCCCCCGAGGCGGCCACGCCAACGGGGTAGAAGAAAGCGTCGCCAATCAACTTCTGGTCCACGTGCGGCCAGCGCAGCAGCTGCCACAGCGCATACACAACGAGCAGCACGCCCACGCCGCACACCATCGGCCTGAAGCGAGGGCCGACCATCGCCGCCGAGCGCCGCGCGCGCCGGTAGCGCCTGGTGCGCACGGGACTCGGAAACATGTCGCCTGCTATCGGCCTGCATCCGGCCGAGCTTGAGTGTGACTGGACGCAACGACCCGGACACACGCATCCGCGCCGAGGCTCGGCAGTGACCGTACACCCACGGGGTGTCAATGGCCATCGACCCCGTCCCAGGGCAACCCGCCCGCGAACATCGCAGGTCCCAACGGCCGCCTCGCCCACAGCCTGGTGCGACGCGCGGCCACCGACTCTCGGCGCACCTGATCAACATCCGCGTACGGAGCGGCCGCGCGCTCGCGCGCTCGGCACGACAGACCCGCTTTCGCGCCGGCACAGGCATCTCCGTCGCGAGAGGGCTATCCCGCAACGCAAAGGAAACCGAGCATGCGTCTGTCAGGTGCTAGCGGATCTCCTTGCTAACGATCGGGTCGAGCCGGAACTCTGCGCCGCTCGGTCCTGCCTTCCCCTCCGTCGCCATACCGGCACTCTGCGACGCGCCTCCGTGCGGAGGATTTGCATAGGCATAGCCACCACCGGGCCGCCGGGACCGGGCGATTGGGTTGCGCGAAACGCGATCGTCCGTTGGCGCGAATCGGATCGGCGCGACGATCGCTTGATCAATCATCGTCCGAGGGAGGCCCCCATGCCATCCACCGTCCTCCTCGACATCGCCGGTCGCCGTCGCTCACCGGCGACCCTGCCCGCGTTCCACGCTGGACGCCCACCTCACAAACAAGGGTCTGCGCTACCCGGCAGATCCACCCACCGTGGACGAGATCATCGCCGTCATGCACGCCGCGGGAGACGATGCCGAGGGCGTCAGGCTCCGCGGGCTGATCGTTGTGCTCTGGCGCGCTGGCCTGCGGGTGAGCGAGGCCCTCGCTCTGGCGAAAAAGGACTCGTCAGCCGCCGACGGGACGGACGAGTCCGTTGCCACGGTTTCGATGGTCGGCGGCCGAGGCCGTGCCGACGGCCTCCGCTGGCATCGATCCGGCTTTGAGGTGCCGCGTGTACAGCTCACGCTGGACGCTCGGTTGCGCAGCGTCATCGGTGATCGCTGGCTGTTCTCCGTCGGCCGG
>JAFAYP010000252.1 GCA_019240305.1 Solirubrobacterales bacterium | reverse complement strand
GTCGCTCAGCAGCACTGCGGCTAGCTGCGGTCGACCTTGACGGCCGTCCCGTAGGCCACGATTTCGGTGAACTGCCCGCCGATCTCCGAGGAGTCAAAGCGCACGCCGATGATCGCGTCGGCGCCGAGCAGGCGGGCGTTGTCGGACATGCGGTCGATTGCATGCCGGCGCGAGTCCTCCAGCAACTGGGTGTATTCGTTCACCTCGCCGCGGCGCAGCGCCCGGAAGGACGACGTGACGCCGCCGACCAGGCCCATGCTCCGGACCACCAGGCCGTAGCACACACCGAGGTTCTCGTTGATGCGCACGCCCGGAAGCTCGAGCGCAGTGGTCATCGGCAGCTCGCTCGACAGGCTCATCTCCAGGCAAACGCTACCGTTCGGAGGCGATGCGCGCGCGCCAGTCATGCCTCGCGATGTTGCTGACCGGCGCCCTGACGGCCGCCGGGTGCGGCAGCTCGAGCAGCTCGAGCAGCAGCGCAAGCTCGACCACCGCCCAGTCCAAGCCCGCGGCCGCCTCCACGACGGCCACGACCGGAGGCCAAGGGCAAGCCCTCGGCCCCGAGGCGATCCCGCTCGAGGCCGGCCCGCCGCTCGCCCCCGCCTCGAGCACCACGCCGGGCAGCACGGTCGACGGGATCCAGTGCGCCCCGATCGAGCAGCTCGCGTATCACATCCACGCCCACCTCCAGGTGTACGACAACGGCCAGCCGCGGTCGCTGCCGGCAGCCATCGGCCTACTCGGGCCGGTGGCGCAGCAGACCGCCTATGGTCCGTTCTACGGCGCGCAGCAGTGCTACTACTGGCTGCACACCCATGCCTCGGACGGCGTGATCCACATCGAGTCGCCCACCAAGCGGATCTACACGCTGGGCAACTTCTTCGACGAGTGGCGCCAACCGCTCAGCCGCACCCAGGCGGCGAGCGTCAAGGGGAAGGTCACGGCGTTTCTGAACGGCAAGCCGTGGAAGGCGAATCCGCGCACGATTCCGCTGCTGCCGCACGCCTCGATCCAGCTCGACGTGGGCACCCCGGACCCGCCGGCCGCGGTCATCTCCTGGGCCGAGTCGAACCTCTAGCGCTCTACCCCTGCGTGCCGCCGGCGCCGGCGCATGATCTCCAGGCCAACCCCCACGAGCACGAGCACGACCAGCCCGACCGCGGCCACCGTCCCCACGTCCGAGAGCACATCGAGCACGGGCGGGCCGACGTAGTAGGCGGCCAGCCCGATCCCCACTGACCAGGCGATCGCGCTGAGCAGGTTGGTGACCAGGTAGATCGTCGCTCCGACCCGATGGATCCCGGCCACCCACGAGGGCGCGAGCAGGATCGCGATCACCGTGAGGCGCTCGAAAACCTCCTCTCCCCGCTCGACCGCCTTCAGCCGCAGCCCGCGCAACGGTCCGGGTGCGGTCATCACCCCACGCCCGGCGATCATCCCGGCGAGCCAGCCGGCGATCCCGCCGAGCACGGCTCCGACGAACGCCCACACCAGCACCGGCGTGATGTCGAGCTTGTGCTTGGCGGCGACGATGGCTGCGGCGATCAGCACCGGCTCGCCCGGCCCGGGCAGACCCGCCCAGCTGGCGAACGCCGCCAGCGCCAGCGCCAGATAGTCGATGTTGGGCGCCGGGACGTGGCGCAGCACATGCAAGTGGAGGTGGAGGTGGAGGTGCAGAGCGAGGACGAGCAAGCTCATCGAGAGTGGCATATGGCACGGCCATGCATAGACTCGGCGCCGTGCTGATCCTGCCGTCCGACCGAACCCCGATTCACCGGATCTCGAAGCGCGAGAAGTGGATGGTGGGCGGCGTGCTCGGCGTCCTCGCCGCGCTCGCGGTCGTGCTGGTGATCTCGTTCGTCACCGCCGGCCCGAGCTCCAGGCACGGCTGCATCTACGCGAACATCCCCGGCGCGGTCGGCGCCGAGCAGGTCCACCAGTGCGGCGCCACGGCGCGCGAGACCTGCCGCTCGGTCAACGCCCCGGGCGCGTATACGCCTCAGGCGGCGCAGACGCTCGCGGTGCAGTGCCGCAAGGCGGGCCTGGCGGTCGGGGCTTAGTCAACGCGGCGCGGCGCCGGGCAGGGATGCCCGGCGTAACCGGCCCCAAGGACGCCGCCGCAGGCGGCCCCAAGAAAGCCCTGGAAATCGCCGGCGCTTATCCCAATGTCCAGAGGCCCCAGTCATTTGCTGGACGTGGGGACATGGCTGTGGGATCGACCCGAGACGACACTGCTCCGCAAGTTGGCGTCGCCAGGGCTTGAGCGGCGAATCCGAGCACAAGGAGACTTAGTTGCCACTCGAAGCACCTAGTTGGCTGAACCCAGGAGACACTTCCTGGCAGATCACCGCCGCGACGCTGGTCGGGCTGATGAGCGTTCCAGGTCTGGCCGTTCTGTACGGCGGCGTCATGCAGAAGCGCTGGTCGATCAACAGCATGATGCTGACGTTCGCCACGTTCTCGATCGTGCTCGTTGTGTGGGTCCTGTGGGCCTTCAAGATGGGCTTCGGCTCGCCGTTCCACGGGCTCTCGCACCACGGCTTTTTCGGGAACTTCATCGGGAAGCCCGGGCCGGTGCTGTCGCACACCGAGCTCCAGCACCAGGCGAACATCCCGTTGATCGGGACCATGGGCTTCCCGAAGTCCGCGCTCGTCTACTTCCAGTTCGTGTTCGCCGCGATCACCCCGATCCTGGCCCTCGGGTCGGTGCTCGGCCGGGTGAACTTCAAGGCGTGGATCCCGTTCTGCCTGCTGTGGATCACGTGCGTGTACGCGGTCGACGCGTTCCTGCTGTGGGGTGGCGGTTTCTTCGCCCAGCATGGCGCGGTCGACTTCTCGGGCGGGTATGTGATCCATCTGAGTGCCGGCGTGGCGGGGTTCGTAGCCGCGGCAGTGATCGGTCCGAGACTCCAGCGCGATCGCGAGATCGACGCGCCGAACAACGTCGCCATGGTCGCGGTCGGCGCCGGCTTGTTGTGGCTGGGCTGGAACGGATTCAACGGCGGCGACCCGTACGCGTCGAACATGTCGGCCGCCGCGGCCGTGCTCAACACCAACCTGTGCACCGCGGTGGCGCTCCTGGTGTGGATCGGCTGGGACTACCTGACCGGCCGCAAGCCGTCGCTGATCGGCACCGTCAACGGCATGATCGTCGGCCTGGTCGCGATCACCCCGGCCGCGGGCTACGTCAACGGCTGGGGCGCGATCGCGATGGGCATCATCGCCTCGACGATCGTGTACTTCGCGCTGAACTACCTGAGCCGCCTGGCCTTCTTCCGCCGGGTGGACGACACGCTCGGCGTGATCTACACGCACGGGTTCGCGGGACTGGCCGGCGGACTGCTGGTCGGCGTGTTCGCGGACCCCAACATGGTCCTCGGCTACAAGACCGGCGGTCCCCACGGCAGCCTGATCGGGACCGGCGGGGTGGCGGGCCTGGTGCACGGCAACCTGACGTTGCTCAAGTGGCAGTTCTTCGCGGCGCTGTTCGTGATCTGCTGGACGGCACTCGTCACCTTCGTGCTGCTCAAGCTCGTCGGCCTGTTCATGCCGCTGCGGATGTCCGAGAAGAACATGGAGATCGGCGATGTCGCCGAGCACGGCCACGAGGTGTACCCATCCGACGTCCCGTCGCTCGGGTACCCAGGCGGGATACCCGGCCTGGCCGCCGGCGATCCCGGTCGGGCCCCGGCGCCCTCCGCGGTCTGACCGCGGATCGCGGGAGCGGAGGACGCTGACGCCGGACATGTCGCACTCCAGGTCGCTGGCCATCGTCTCGGGAGCGGTGGCCGGCGACGGCCTGGAGCGGGTCGCCCGGTCCGCCTCGGAGGCACTCGGGGAGCCGGTGACCGTCATCCGGGCCGCGCCGGGTGAGCCGGCCATCTGGCCAGCCGGGGCGGTCCCCGCCGCCCGCCTGGACGAGCTGGCGGCCGCCGCGGATGCGATCGTCCGTCTGATCGGCGACGGTCCCGGGACCGATGGGCCTCGCGCGATGCTCGAGGCGCTCCTGGACGGGCCGCCGGCGGACGTGAGAGGGCTGATCGCCCAGGGACGCCGGCTCGGGGTCGATCTCGCGGCAGGCGCGATCGCGGTCTGCGGTCTCGGTGGGAACGAGGTGATCGACGCCGGGGATGCGCTCGTCGCGTCGCTGCCATCCGGGCGCGTCGTCGGCCTCGTGGCGCTCGCCGCCGGATCCGAGCTCGAGGCGGGGCTGCTCGCCGATGGGCTGCGCGACGCCGGGTGGCAGGTCGGCGTCTCCGCCCCGCGCCGGCTGCCCGGGCAGCTCCACGAGGCGGTGCGGGAGGCGATGCTGCTGGCTTCGCTCTCGCCTGTGGCCGAGGAGGCGGCCGGCGGCCCGGGTCCGGAGGAGACCTACCGTCTGCTGATCGGGGTGCTGATGCGGGACCCGGTCGAGCTCGAGCTGCTGCAAGCGAGCACGATCTCCGCGGTGCTCGAGTACGACGCCGAGCACGACACCGAGTTGCTGATCACGCTCGAGACCTTCCTGCTCCATCACGGATCGACCACCGAGACGGCCGAGGCGATGGGCTTGCACAGGCACACCGTGGGCTACCGGCTTTCGCGGGTCCAGGAGGTGTCGGGGCTTTCGCCGTATGAGTCCGACGGCCGTGAGCGACTGAGCCTCGGGCTGAAGGCCGCGCAGATCCTCGCGGCCCAGAAACGACTATCACTGTCACAACCGGGATAGGGTCGGACCTATCGCGAGACTGTAAGGAGGAGAACCGTGGCCACCACAGAGAGCGAACAGACTGCGATGGCGGCCGGGGCGACCAGCCCAGCCGAGGTGCTGGAGTTCGCCGCCGAACGCGGGGTGCAGATGGTCGACCTGAAGTTCGTCGACCTGCCCGGAACCTGGCAGCACATGACGTTGCCGATCGGGGCCTTGGATTCCGGCGACTTCGAGTCGGGGCTCGGCTTCGACGGTTCCTCGATTCGCGGCTTTCAGGAGATCCACGAGTCCGACATGCTGCTGATCCCGGACTCGTCGAGCGCGTTCATCGATCCCTACTACACGCGGCCGACGTTGTCTTTGATCTGCTCGGTCGCGGATCCTGTGCTGGGCGAGCCTTACGCACGCGACCCGCGGTTCGTGGCCCAGAAGGCCGAGCGCCACCTCGTCTCGACCGGGATCGCCGACGTCGCCTACTTCGGGCCTGAGGCCGAGTTCTTCGTGTTCGACCACATCGCCTACGAGCAGGTGGGTCATCGCGCGTTCTACGAGGTCGACTCGGGCGAGGGGTTCTGGAACACCGGCAGCCCGGTCAGCGCCGTGCCCAACCTGGCCTACAAGCTGCGCCAGAAGGAGGGCTACTTCCCGGTGCCGCCGGCCGACTCGCTGGCCAACCTGCGCTCGGAGATGGTGGCCACGATGGAGTCACTCGGGATCCGCTGTGAGTTCCACCACCACGAGGTGTCCTCGGGCGGCCAGGGCGAGATCGACATGCGCTTCCAGCCGCTCCTGCGCATGGCCGACCAGATGATGATCTACAAGTACGTGGTCAAGAACACCGCACGCGCCGCAGGCAAGACGGCCACGTTCATGCCCAAGCCGATCTTCGAGGAGAACGGGTCGGGCATGCACGTCCACCAGTCGCTGTGGAAGGACGGCGATCCGCTGATGTACGGCGCCGGCGGGTACGCGCACCTGAGCGATCTGGCCAAGCACTACATCGGGGGTCTTCTGGCCCATGCGCCGGCGTTGCTGGCCTTCTGTGCGCCGACCACTAATTCGTATCGGCGGTTGGTGCCGGGCTACGAGGCGCCGGTGAATCTGGTCTATTCCGCCCGGAATCGCTCAGCTTGTGTGCGGGTGCCGATGTACCACGAAGCGCCCAAGACCAAGCGGATCGAGTTCCGCTCGCCCGATCCCACGGCCAACCCCTATCTGGCGTTCAGCGCGCTGATGATGGCCGGGCTCGACGGGATCAAGCGTTCGCTGGATCCGGGCGAGCCGCTCGACGCCGATCTGTATGAGCTGCCGGCGGCGACGCTGGCCGGGATCGCCACCGTGCCTTCTTCTTTGGAGGCTTCTCTGGACGCGTTGGAGGCGGATAGCGCGTTCCTTCTCGAAGGTGATGTGTTCACGCCGGGGCTGATCGAGGCGTACGTGCGCTACAAGCGCGAGGAGGAGGTCGACGCGATTCGGATGCGCCCGCATCCGTGGGAGTTCGCGCTTTATCACGATGCGTAGGTGGCTGGGCGGGGGCCGTCGAGACCTTCGCCCGTCCGGGCGTTATGCACCCGTTTACTCTGGCTCGTGGCGGGCAATCCGCTCGATCAGCCGCTGCCACAGGCTAGGCGGACGGGGTTGGGTCTTCAGCCATTCCTCCCGGGTGGGCAGGCGGCCGGCTTTGCGGGCGGCGAGGACGCACTCGGTGTGGGCGTGGCGGCGGCGGCCGCGGTCGCCCTCGGGGAACAGCAGCATGTGCTCGCTCAGCGCGGGGAGGTGGCGCCCGCACAGCGGGCAGCGGTAGGTGGCCGGCTTGAGGTTCTGGGCGCGGCGCATGGCCCACCAGCGCGGCTTGGGCGGCTCGGCCATGCGTCCAAGCATCGCACCCACCCGCCAGCCCGGGCCGGTATCTTCGAGGTCGTGGAGCATCGCGACGAGCGCATCCTGATCGAGACCGATCGCTACCGGATCACCGGGATGCTGCGACTGCCACGTGACGGCTACCGCAGCCGGCTGACCGACTACCTGAACTCGTCCGACCGCATGTTCCTGGCCCTGACCGACGTCGAGCTGGTGCCCTTCGACGGGGGCGAGCCGCAGCAGCGGCCGTTCCTGGCCGTCTCGCTCAACCACGTAGCTCTGGCCATGCCCCTGGACGCCAGCGCGGTCGACTAACCGGGCGTCCACCTGGTCCCCGCGCGGACCGGCCCCTCCCCGCGCGGACCTGCCCCTGTTACCTCAGGGCGCCCGCGAGGTATCGTTTTCTGTATGGCAACCCGCCGCGCAGACGACCTCGACGGCCTCAGCCGCAGCGAGGTTCTCCGTGCCTCGCCGCGGATGTTCGACTCGGCCCTGTTCGAGAAGTTCTCGCGGGTTCACTGGACCGTCCCGCTGCTGGTGTTCGTACCGGTTATCACGATCCTCCTGATCGAGGGGTTCGTCCACGGGGCGGGCTGGTCGGTGGCTTACTGGATCCCCGCGGGCTACCTGTTCTGGACGCTCACCGAGTACTGGCTGCATCGCGTGGTGTTCCACTTCGAGCCCGAGAGGGGCATCGGCGCACGGCTTCACTGGATCATCCACGGCGTCCACCACGACCACCCAAACGACCCCCTGCGGCTGGTCATGCCCCCGGCCCTGAGTATCCCGCTCGCCGCACTGTTCGTGTGGGTGTTCTCTTTGGTGATCGGCAGCCCCGGCTTCCTTCCGTTCGGGGCCGCCTTCCTGGCCGGATACCTGGGCTACGACATGCTGCACTACCACGTGCACCATCACCGTCCGACGACCGCGCTGGGCAAGCGGCTGCGCGAGCTGCACATGCGCCACCACTTCCAGAACCACGAGCGCGGATATGGAGTGAGCGCGCCTTTCTGGGATCACGTGTTCGGCACGGCGCCCAAGAAGATCACCCGCTGAGCTTCAGGCGCGCCTAGCGAGCTGTCGCTCTCGCCCGGCCGGCCCAGGACCGCCCTGCCGAGCCGAGGTCTGGCATATTCGCTGCCGGCGGCCTGTCACGGTCGCCGGGAGCACCGTGCCCGGGCCACCATCTGAACACCTGCCGGAGGTAGGCGCCTTCATCGCGTCGGTCACGATGGCCGTTCCCGGCCGTCTCGTCTCCAACGACGACCTCGCCGCTCGGTTGGGTGTCGACGCGCAGTGGATCGCCAAGCGGACCGGAACGCGCGTGCGCCCCTGGGCCTCAGACGGAGAGCGCCTCAGCCAGCTGGCCACCGACGCCGGTCAGGAAGCCCTTGAGCGGTCCGGGATCGAGCCCGAGAAGCTCGATCTCGTGCTGGTGGCCACCTCGACCGCCGATGAGATCGCCCCGAACGCGGCGCCGCTCGTGGCCGGGATGCTCGGCGCGCACCGCGCCGGCGCCCTCGATGTGGGCGCCGCCTGCACCGGCTGGTTGTCGGCCCTGGCGCTGGCCTGCGGTCAGATCGAGTCAGGCCGCGCGCAGCACGTGCTGGTCGTGGGCGCCGATTTCCTGTCGCGCTTTCTCGATCTCGACGACCGCGACACGGTCGCGCTGTTCGCCGACGGCGCCGGTGCGGCTGTCGTGTCCGCCACCGACGCGCCGACCGGGCGGGTCGGTCCGGTCGTGCTGCGTTCCGATCACTCCGGCTCGCAACTGATCCGGCTGAGCCGCGACGATCACATCCGGCTCGAGGGGCAGGAGTCGTTCCGCGCCGCGGTGGCCGCGCTCACCCAGGTCACCGTCGAGGCGCTGGCCGCGTCCGGGTCTCGCCTGGAGGACGTCGACCTGTTCGTCTACCACCAGGCCAACTCGCGGATCCTCCGGGCGGTCGGCCAGCGACTCGAGCTGGCCCCCGAGCGGCTCGTCGATTACGTGGATCGATTCGCCAACGCCTCGACCGCGACCCTCCCGACCGCGCTGTCGGTGGCGCAGTCCGAGGGGCGGCTCCTGCCCGGGCACCGCGTGCTGCTGGCCGCCTTCGGCGGCGGGCTGACGTGGGGCGGAACCGTCGTGGAGTGGACCGCCCCCACCCCGGCCTCCGCGTCGACGTCGGCTCAGACGCCCGCGGCGGCTCAGCCTTAGCCGAGCGTGATGCCCACCGTGTAGAAGCCGGCGTGCTTGCTGCCCGCCCGCGGGACCTGCTTGGTCACCCGTAGGGTGTGGCGTTTGCGCGTGAGCAGGTCATGGTGAACCTTGCCGAGGTGACAGTCCGCCTTCAGCAGCGCGGTCTTGACCTGAGCGAGCGTTCTGTTCGCGAGGTTTGGTACGCGGCAAGCCATCGCCGAGAACTGCCTCAGATCGTGGTCATCGACCCGCACCGCGCCTGCCACCGGCGGAACGAGGTAGCGGTTCTTCGGTCCGAATGCCCAATAGGCT
>JAFAYP010000571.1 GCA_019240305.1 Solirubrobacterales bacterium | reverse complement strand
GACCGGCGGACGCGGAGCCGACGGTCACGTGGGAGGGTTTTGAGACACGCTCCGAGACGGGCTCGTAGCCCCGGGGCTCGGCGTCAGCCGCCCAGGCCGCCGAACACCGCGAATGAGCCGCGGAGCGGATCGTCGTCCCACGCCGCCCGCTGGCTGACCTCCGCGGTGATCGTGGACCCCTTCGGAGCCTCCGCCCTCAGGCGCTCGGCCAATGCGGCCGCGGCGTCCTCGTCGCTCGCGCCGACCAGCAGGTAGCGCCAACGCCGCACGACCGGCAAGCCTTCCTCGTGCAGGCGATCGGCTAGGGCGACCGTGTCGTGATGCGAGCCGCACTCGATCCTCACCTCGTACTCGGCGTAGCCGCGCTCGGCCGTCTCCTCGCGCTCGCGAGCCACGCGCTCGGCGTGCTCGGCCGACACTTCGGCGTCGGTCTCGGGCAGCGGCGCGTCGGGGTCCTCCCACTCCTCCGCGGTGGGATGCCAGCGCTTGAGCTCGAGTTCGACCTGCCAGCCGTGGTTGGCAGCCAGGGCGCGAATCGCGTCCGCGGCTTGCTCGGCCCGCGCTCGCTCGCCGGCGTAGCAGAACAGGTTGGGCCCGTCGCGGGAGACGATCAGCTGACGGCCGAAGGAGTTTTCGACCTCGTCGCCCAGCCGCTCTGCGCCGAGCCGCTCGGTCAGAGCACGGGCGGCGCCGGCCTCCACGAGGCTCACCTGGAGTCGCCAGTCGTCGTTCATCGCACCGAGCAGGTTATTTGAATGGGTGAGCCCGGGGGGTATGGGGGGTAGTCCCCGGTAATCCAGGTTCTCTCCGATTGAAGGATCCATTCCATGATCATTGCTATCAATCTCGCGCTCCTGCCGGTGGGATTCGTGGCCGTGATGGTCGCTCGCGAGCTGCGTCCGTGGTGGCGCCAGCTGCGGCAGATTCGCGCGCTCCCCGAGTCGCTTCACCAAGAGCTCCGGACATGACCGCATTCCGGAACGACGTGAGCGGCGCGGTCGAGGCGTACGCCGCCTATTTGAACGCTCCGCGGGGGATTCTCGACCACGAGGAGCAGTTGCTGCTCGACGAGGACCTGGCCCGGGCTCGCGCGGCGATGGAGCGCGCCTGGCTCGAGTCGACGCCGGTCCGCGACGTGGCCACCGACTGAGACCTCCCCGCCAGGCGCGGCGGGTTCATAGTCTTGTCACATGGAGCGCCTGTTCGGTGAGGAAGACGCGGCTCCGCAAGGCCACGCGGCCACGCTGCCCGACGCCCCGCTGGCCACCCGGATGCGCCCGCGCACGCTCGAGGAGTTCGTCGGGCAGGACCGCCTGCTGGCAGCGGGATCGGCTTTGCGCCGGGCGCTCGAGGAGGGCCATCCCCATTCGATGATCCTCCACGGGCCGCCGGGCAGCGGCAAGACCACGCTGGCCCGGCTCGTGGCCGAGGCCTCCGATGCGGTGTTCGAGGAGGAGAGCGCAGTCCAGGCCGGGCGGGCCGAGGTGCGCGGCGTGATCGAGCGAGCCCGGCAGCGCCTGGCCGCGGGTGGGCGTCGGACGATCTTCTTCCTGGACGAGATCCACCGCTTCAACAAGGCCCAGCAGGATGCGCTGCTCCCGGCGGTCGAGGAGGGCCTGGTGACCCTGATCGGAGCCACGACCGAGAACCCGTACTTCGAGGTCAACTCGGCGCTGCTCTCGCGGGCGCGGGTGTACGAGCTCGAGCCGCTCAAGCCTGCGCACGTGCGGGTTTTGCTCGAGCGGGCGCTCGAGCGGGGGGAATGCGGACCGCTCGGGCGGATCGATCCGGCCGTGCTCGACTTCCTCTCCGAGCGCTCGGGCGGCGATGCGCGCACGGCCTTGAATGCGCTGGAGCTCGCGTGCCAGGCGGCCGGCGCCGATGGGCCGGTCGGGCTGCCGCAGGCCCAGGACGCGCTGCAGCGGCGCGCGTTGCTCTACGACCGCCAGGCCGACCGCCACTACGACACGATCTCGGCCTGGATCAAGGCCACGCGCGGCTCCGATCCCGACGCCTCGCTGTACTACCTGGCGGTGATGCTCGAGGGGGGCGAGGATCCGCGGTTCATCGTTCGCCGGATGGTGGTGCTGGCCTCCGAGGACATCGGCAACGCCGATCCGCAGGCTCTGGTCGTGGCCACCGCGGCCGCCGCCGCGGTCGAGCACGTTGGCCTGCCCGAGTGTCAGTTCGCCCTGGCCCAGGCCGCGATCTACCTGTCGCTGGCGCCCAAGTCAGACGCGGCCAAGCGGGCGTTGGGCACCTCGCGCGGCTACATCCGCGAGCACGGCGCGCAGGCGCCGCCGGCGCACCTGCGCTCCTCCACGCGCTCGGACGGCGGCTACGAGAACCCGCACCGCCGCCCGGGTCACTCCTCGCCGCAGGAGCTCATGCCCGACTCGGCCATCGGGCAGCGCTTCTACGAGCCCGACGACGCCGAGGCGCTGTTGCGCAAGCGCCTCGAGGAGATCCGGCGCGCACGCGGCCGGGCCTGAGCGCCGGATAGCCTTCGTCTCATGTCAATTGCCACCGCCACTGAAGCCCTCCAGTCGTTCAACCCCGCCACCGGCGAGCTCGTCGGCAGCGTCCAGATCACCCCGCCCGAGGACGTGCAAACGGTCATAGACGCCGTCGCGGCGGTGCAGCCGGCGTGGGCCCGACTGTCGCTGGCCGAGCGGGGCGCCCACCTCGAGCGTGCCGCCCAGGTGATGCTCGAGCGGGCCGACGAGATCCGCGATCTGATCGTCCGCGAGCAGGGAAAGCCCCGCAACGAGGCGTTTTCGATGGAGCTGCTGCCGACGATCGATGCGCTGACATGGATCGCCAAGGCGGGCGTCGAGATCCTCTCTGAGGAGAAGGTCCCGATGCCGCAGCTGTTCCTGAAGACCAAGCGTTCGGCTTTCGTGTACGAGCCGCTCGGCGTGATCGGGGTCATCTCACCGTGGAACTATCCGTGGAGCATCCCGTTCGGGGAGGTCGCGCTCGCGTTGATGGCCGGCAACGGCGTCGTGCTGAAGCCGGCCTCGCTGACGCCGCTGATCGGTGAGCGGATCGTTTCTGTCTTTGAGCGAGCGGGGGTGCCCGCGGGCCTGGTGCGCGTCGTGCATG
>JAFAYP010000570.1 GCA_019240305.1 Solirubrobacterales bacterium | reverse complement strand
TCGGCCAGGATCCGGGCCGTTGCTCCCCAGATGAGGTTCTCTCCGACCACATAGGTGTCGGTGCGGATCGGGACCCCGCGGCGCACCAGGCGCCGGCGGGCGTATCCGGCCAGCAGCGCTTCGAGCGGCAGCTCGAGCACCTCGGCGACCTCGTTTGCGCTGGGCGTCCAGGTCCGCCCCGGCTCGATCAGCCCCACGAACGGATAGACCGCGTACCCGGTGGCGATGGTCGGGGTGGGCTGGAGCGCTCCGACGATCTCGACCGCCTCACGCGGCAGTCCGATCTCCTCATTCGCCTCGCGCAGAGCGGTCGCCCTGAGGTCCGGCTCGCCCTCGTCGTAGCGGCCGCCGGGAAACGAGATCTCCCCCGGATGCCTGCGCAGATCGTCGTGCCGGCGGGTGAACACCGCGTGCAGCCGGCCGTGATCGAGATACAGCGGCACGAGCACGGCCGCGTTGGTGGCGCCGCGGACCTCGAGGCCGAGCGCGTCCTCGGCGCTCAGCAGCACCTGCCGAAGCTCGTCGTGCAGGTGGTTGCCGCCGGACGGCATCGGCTGACTATATTCGGGTGCCGTGCGGGCTCTGATCGTGGTCGACGTGCAGAACGACTTCTGTCCCGGGGGCGCGTTGGCGGTGCCCGGCGGCGACGCGGTCATCGAGCCGATCAACCGCCTGGCCTCGCAGTCCCCGCTCGTCGTCGCGACGCGTGACTGGCATCCGGCCGATCACGGTTCGTTCGCCGAGCAGGGAGGGCCGTGGCCGGTGCACTGCGTCGCCGGTACGCCGGGCGCGGAGCTGCACGCGGGGATCGATCCCGAGCTGGTTGATGCGGTCATCGACAAGGGGCAGGAAGTTGGCCAGGAGGGCTACTCGGGCTTCGAGGGAACCGGGCTCGAGCGGCTCCTGCGCGAGCACGATGTGGATGCGGTGGACGTGGCCGGCCTCGCGCTCGACTACTGCGTGATGGCCACCGCCCTCGACGCCAGGCGGGCCGGGCTCGAGGTCACCGTGCACCGCGGCGCCACGCGCGCGGTGGAGGTCCAGCCGGGCGACGGGGAGCGCGCCGTCGAGAGGCTGCGCGCGGCCGGCGTCGAGGTGGTCGACTGACAGGCGGGCTTGCACCCGCTACGCGGCATCCGGGGGTTCGACCAGCTCGATCCGCTGCTTGAAGCTGACCTCCCCGGCCAGCGTCCGGTGAACCGGGCACTTGGCGGCGATGATGCCCAGCTTCTCGAGTTGCTCCTCGGTGCACGTGCTGGGCAGGCGGAGGGTGAGGGCAAAGCTGGTCGCGCTCGTGCCGTTGGCCGGCGCGTACTCGCAGTCGACCTCGACCTGACCGATGTCCCAGCCCTTGCGCTCGGCGTACATCTCGATCGTGATCGCCGTGCACGAGGCCAGGCTGGCGGCGAGCAGCTCCTGCGGGCTGGGACCTTCGTCGTCGCCGCCGTGGCCTGATGGTTCGTCCGCGGTCAGCTCGTGGCGGCGGATCTCGATGCGATGCGTGAACGCACTCGGAGACGTGCGGCGGGCGATGGCCTTCATCTGGGGTGCGGCGCCGTCACCCGTCCAGAGGGTTGAACAGCAGCCCGGTGGGGACCTTGGGGAAGAAATAGGTGGATTTGGGGGGCATGCTCTCGCCCGCGCCGGCCACTGCTCTGACCTCCTCGATCGGGGTGGGTGCCACGAAGAAGGCGGCGTCTCGGACACCGGTCTGGACGAGCTTCAGCGCGTGCTCGAAGTCGCGGGCATAGTCGAGTCCGGCCATGTGGTCGATGTCCTCGTCGGTCATTTTCAGGGCCCCCTTGAGGACTAGGGCCTCGAGCACGGCGGTGTCGAGCCGGCGGTAGGGCTCGGCGTGGTCGGCCAGCGCGGCCTCGGCGACCGCCGGGTCCTTGAGCGTGAGCATGTAGGGCTGGCGGAAGTGCGCGTCGATGTAGCCCATGCGGACCGGCTGGCCGTAGGTGGGGGCGAGCTCGGCGGTGTCCTCGAGGGGGTGAACCTCGAAGTCGCGCCGGATCGCCTCGGCCAGCGCCTCGTGCTGATCGGGGCGCAGATCGCGCAGCAGGCGGTGGGTGGGGAACACGGTCAGCCCGGGATCTTGGAGCGACACCAGGCACATCAGCACGTAGCGATGCGGGCCGTCGCCGCCGACCTCGTCCGCGTACACGCGGGCGGTCTCGTAGCGGTGGTGACCGTCGGCGATGAGCAGCTCGGCCGGCGAGACGGCGCCCGTGAGCTCGGCGATCGAGCCGGGGTCGGTGACCCGCCACACCCGGTTCACGGTCGCGTCCTCGTCGGTGGCCTGGCCCCAGGGCTCGAGCTGCGCGGTGCGCTCGAGCGCGGCGGTGGCGATGCCTTGCGGGTCGTCGAACAGCGAGAAGATGGGGGAGAGGTTCGCCTTCGTCGCCCTCGTGAGGTTCAGGCGGTCCTCCTTCGGGCCCGGGTGGGTGCGCTCGTGGGGCCTGATCCGGCCCGGGCCGTACTCCTCCACGCGCACGCGCGCGAGGAACCCGCGCCTGCGGCGCTGGCTGCCGTCGGGACCGACGTAGTCCTGCTCGAGCGCCCACAGTGCGGGTTGCTCGTCACGGACGATCACGCCGGCTGTTCGCCAGCCCTCTAGCTGCTGAGCGGCGGTCGCGTACGGATCCGCGCCGACCGGGAGGTCGATGCGTACCACGTTGTAGGGCGATCGGGCCTCGAGCTCGGCGCGCTGCTCGGGAGCGATCACGTCGTAGGGGGGCGCGACGACATCCTGCAAACCTCCGGTCCGGTCCAGGTCGTAATGGAGCGCGCGCAGCGGTTCGACTTCGGCCATGCCGCCGGCGAGGCTACTCGACGCGGGCGATGATCGCCGTCGGGCGGGATGTGGATGACTGCGTGGCCCTAAACTCGGCGGACATCGTCGGGGCGTAGCGCAGCCTGGTTAGCGCGCAAGCTTTGGGTGCTTGAGGTCCCCGGTTCGAATCCGGGCGCCCCGATGTCTTCTCTCCGCGTGCTCCGCGTCACGGAGCCAGCGCGGGACAGCCCACGTCGCCGGCGGCGATCGTGGTCACCAGCGCGTGCGGGCTGACCGCGCCGATTTCGGCGGGTCCCAGGCGAATCCGCGCAGGGAGGTCGAGCGTGCCCAGCGCGGCGAGCGCCGCCGCGAACACCTCGGCGCCAGATCCGCCGCCACCTCTGCATCGCCGGTCGCCCACGCGCTGGCGGCAATCAGCTCCGCGTGATCCATCGCCCCTATTCGACCAGGGCGACGGTCTTGTGACGAGGTCCTTTCAGCCTCCCTACTGTTCTAGGTGTGGCCCCCGTAGCTCAGCTGGATAGAGCGACGGCCTTCTAAGCCGTGGGTCGCAGGTTCGAGTCCTGCCGGGGGCGTCTGAGAAAGAGACTGCAAATCAAGACTATTGGGGCCAAGCTGGCCCATCTGAACTCAAGCCGTTCGCGAGCGCGAGCGGTCGGCGTTGTGATGCAGCGGCATGAGCGCCACACACAGCGAGCTCACAAATCCGACGCGTCGGTCGGCGTGGACTCGGCGCGGGGATCGACGTGTGGGTCGTTAAGGTTGATGACCAGGAGGTCGTCCTCCACCCGAGCAGCGCGTCTGACCGATTTGGAGTTCTCGATTTCGTAGTACGTCAAGAATGCGCCACCCGAGATCACCCATGTCGCATGGCTCTCGACGGGTGCGCGCACCTGATAAGCGTGCTCGACCGAGCTGTCGACTCGACGCAGCGCGACCAACTGCGCGTCTCGATCAAAGAGCAGCTCAACGAACTCAGGGCTACCTAGAGCTTCGAATGCCGCCCGGTTCAAGGAGATCACGCCCTTCTTCTGAATGCTCACGAACGGCTGACCTGCCCGGCGCTGACGCGTAAACGTTTCGAACGGCACGTTGAGAGATAGTAAATGAAACGCAGCACCCTGGAGTCGATCGAGGGGCCCAAAGCATTCGGCCGGATCGACGGGCCTCGCATCGCCAACGCGGTCGTGCGCGGTGGCGACAGTCGATCCGGGGAACTCGCCGCTGCGTCAAAAGCTCGGCAGCTTCCCAGGGGCTAGGGCCCGGAGCGGCCACGGGCCGAGCCAGCCTCGCCACCAACGAGCTTCCGGCTCCAGTCCCCATGAGAAATCTTTCGCCTCGGGCCGTAACGCCTGGGGACTTCGCGAGACAGAAGCCTCCTAGATGGCCGGTTCACCGATTGGACCGGCTCGTTCCCGACCCACTCCGTCGAAGGGGGCCCGAATGACGACCGGACCAGTTAGCTGTTCACTCAAGCGTGATTACCCCCGAGCCGCGCGGAAACCCGCCGGCCGGATCCTGATCCCAATCGTGCTGGTGGCCGTCGGCATGCTCGCGCCAACCCCACCTCAGGAGCGGCGGGGTCGACCAACGGCGTGGCGTCGGTCACGCCATGCCCCTTCGGTCTGACGACGAGCGTCCCGATCACCCTCTATGACGCCACTGGAGCGGTCGTGACCACTGCGAGCGCGACCGTGCTCGACACCCCTGACGAGGACTGGGCCCGGGCGCTCACGATTCCCGCCGGGACACCCACCGGCTCCTATTTCATCGGCGCCCAGTGCAGCAACGGAAACGATCAACAGAGCTACCTCTACGCGCCGTTCACGATAGGGGCGCCGCCGAGCGCCGGAACCGGTCCTCAGGGCCCGGCTGGTGCGCAGGGGCCGGCGGGTCCGCAGGGCGCGCCGGGCGCCAACGGGACCAATGGAGTGGACGGACAAGCCGGGCCGCAGGGCGCTCAAGGTCCAGCTGGTCCTGCCGGACCAGCTGGGCGGCCGGCTCCGACGCCAAGCGGATCGACGAGTACCTGCACGACCAAACTCACCAGCTTGACGGCCACGACCACGACCTGCACCGTCACCTACATGTACAGCGCCAG
>JAFAYP010000368.1 GCA_019240305.1 Solirubrobacterales bacterium | reverse complement strand
CGGTGGTCCGGACCCCCGCCGGCTGGCCGACGTACCGGCGCTGCTCCGGGCGGCCGTCGACCTGACCCTCGACGGGGGAGAGCTGCCCGGGACGCCCTCCACGGTGATCGACCTGCGCCGCTACGAGGAGGAGGGCGAGTGGTCGGTAGTGCGGGCGGGGGCAGTCGGCGAGCGCGAGCTGACCGAGGCGCTGCACTGGCAGTACCACTTCGACGCCGGCACATACGCCGATGAGATCCGTCAGGACATCCCGGCCTACGAGCAGTTCCAGGATTCGGTGGCGGCCGCCAGCGGGACTGGCGCGCGGCGGATCCTCGACCTCGGAACGGGCACCGGTGAGACCGCGCGCCGCGTCCTCGCCCGCCATCCCGAGGCGTCGCTGGTGGGGGTGGACGAGAGCGAGCGGATGCTGGCCGTGGCCTCGGCGCAGCTGCCCATGGACCGGGTCGAGCTACGGGTCGGGCGGATCGAGGCGCCGCTGCCCGACGGGCCGTTCGACCTGGTGACCAGCGCGCTGTGCGTCCATCACCTGGACGGCAACGGCAAGGCGGATCTGTTTCGCCGGGTGGGCGCGGTGCTCGTGCCCGGCGGGCTGTTCGTACTGGGCGACGTCGTGGTTCCGGTCGATCCGGCCCCGGCGGCGATACCGCTCACCCCGGGATACGATCGGCCGAGCCCGCTGGCCGACCAGCTGGGCTGGCTCTCGGCGGCCGGCTTCGAGCCCCAGGTGGTGTGGCAGGCAGGGGATCTGGCCGTCGTCGCGGCGCGCCGAAAGTAGCCCCGAAGTGGCCGCCCGACGATAACTCCAGCGACCGATTCCGTTGCTAAGGTCGTAACCCGAGTGAGCCGCCCAGATCTCCCGTCCGACTTCTTCAACCGGCCACTGGCCGAGGTCGATCCGGAGATCGCCGAGGTGCTGGCGCTGGAGCTCGAGCGCCAGCAGCGCACGCTCGAGATGATCGCCTCGGAGAACTTCGTGCCGATGGCCGTGCTCGAGTGCCAGGGATCGGTGCTCACCAACAAGTACGCCGAGGGCTATCCCGGCAAGCGCTACTACGGCGGCTGCGAGCACGTCGACGTGTCCGAGCGGCTGGCCATCCAGCGAGCCGTGGATCTGTTCGGGGCCGAGCATGCGAACGTGCAGCCGCACTCCGGCGCGCAGGCCAACATCGCCGTGTACCACGCGCTGTTGGAGCCCGGCGACACGGTGATGGGCCTCGAGCTCTCCCACGGCGGACATTTGACGCACGGCATGCGGATCAACGTGTCGGGACGGCTGTACGACATCGCGCCCTACCACGTCGACCGCGAGACCGGGCGGATCGACATGGACGAGGTCCAGCGGATCGCGCTCGAGCGCCGGCCGAAGATGATCCTGGCCGGCTGGTCGGCCTACCCGCGCTTCCTGGACTTCGAGCGCTTCCGGGCCATCGCCGACGAGGTCGGCGCCTATCTCGTCGTGGACATGGCGCACTTCGCCGGCCTGGTCGCGGCCGGTCTTCATCCTTCGCCGGTCCCATTTGCCGACGTGGTGACCACGACGATCCATAAGACGATCGGCGGCGGTCGCGGCGGATTGATCCTGTGCCGCGAGGAATACGCCAAGCGAATCGACTCCGGCGTGTTCCCCGGCCAGCAGGGCGGGCCGCTCGAGCACATCATCGCCGGCAAGGCGGTGGCGTTGCGGATCGCAGCTTCCGAGGCCTTCCGGGAGCGCCAGGAGCGCACCGTGGTCGGCGCCCGCGCGGTCGCGGCCGAGCTCCTTCGGGCCGGCGGCGGCGTGAGCGTGCTGACCGGCGGCACCGATGTGCACCTCGTCCTGTGCGACCTGCGCGAGTCCTCGCTGGACGGAAAGCAGGCCGAGGACCGGCTGCACTCGATCGGGATCACGGTCAACCGCAACGCCGTGCCGTTCGACCCCCGTCCGCCGGCGGTGTCCAGCGGGCTGCGGATCGGCACGCCGGCACTGGCCACGCGCGGCCTTCAGCTCGAGGACTTCGTCGAGGTCGGGATGATCATCGCCGAGGCGCTCGGGCAGGACGACTTCGAGTCGCGACGCGGGGATCTCGCCGACCGGGCGGCCGCGATCGGCGAGCGCTACCCGCTGTACACGCGGGTCGGCGCGGCCGCGATCGTCTAGACACCGTCAAAACTTCGTTCCAAGTTCGTCGCGGTTGGCCGCGGGGCGGGTTTGCGGGGTGATACTCGGGCGGCTGTGAGCCTCACCGCCGTGCACAACGCGTCACGCGAGCGCCGATCCAGGAAGCGTGACGAGTTGTGCAGCTGGGGGATGCATAGCTCGTCACGCTCCGCGGATGAGCCGAGGCGTGACGAGTAATGCATGCGGTTGAGCGCGCGATCGCGCGGGTGGCGCGCCGGCAGGACAACGTAATCACGCACGATCAGCTGTTCGAAGCCGGACTTGGCCGGGGCGCGATCGCGCGTCGACTGGCGGCGGGGACCATGCAACAGTTGCACCGCGGCGTTTATCTGCTGGGGGCGGCGCCACCGACGCATATGGCTCGAACCCGTGCGGCTGTGATGGCCTGTGGCGACGGGGCGGTGGTCAGCCATCGCTCAGCCGCAGAGATGTTCGGTCTGCTTCCCGAGACCGATGGGGAGGTCGACGTCACGGTGGTGGGACGCAATCCGGGCTTCCATTCCGGGGTCCGGCTTCACCGCCCGAGGCATCTCGCGCGTCACGACGTGACGAAGATGCGCGGCATCCCGATGACAACGGTGGCGCGGACAATCTGCGACCTGGCCGCCTCGGTGTCGGCGCGGGACACCGAGCGTGCGTTTCAGGAGGCGCTGTATCGCCGGATCGTGACGACGACCGGGCTGGGCGACATTCTGAAGCGCGAGCCGCGGCGAAAGGGGGCGGCGGTCATCCGGACGCTGCTCGAGGATCCGCGGATGACTCGCTCGGAGAAGGAGCGGGCGCTGCTGAAGCTGCTCGACCAAGCCCAGTTGCCTCGCCCACTGACCAACGTCCGTCTGCATGGGCACCTGGTCGATGCCTACTGGCCCGAGCAGCGGCTGGTGCTCGAGTTCGACGGCTGGCAGGCGCACGGGCACCGGCATGCGTTCGAGCGCGACCGCAGGTTCGACCAGGTGATGCTGGCCAACGGGCTGCGGCCTCTCCGGGTCACCGACCGCCAGTTCGTCGGCGAGCCGTTCGCGATCGTGGCCCGGATCGCCCAGTCGCTCCGAGCGTGAAGCGCTATTCGAACGCGGCCACGGTGGCGAGGATCACGAACGTGGCGACGAGCGCCGCCCCCTCGAACACGGTGGCCTCGCCGTCGCCGCTGATCTGCCAGACGATCACCGAGGTCCCGAGCAGCGCGCCGATGTACACCGGCGCGAGCGAGAAGGTCAGCGTGGTCGGGGTGAGGAGCGAGACCAGCACGAGCAGCGGATACAGGAACGCGGCGATCTGGGCCACCGAGTTCTTGACCACCGAGATGGCCAGATCGGAGTGTCCCTTGGCGGCGAGCACGATGCC
>JAFAYP010000333.1 GCA_019240305.1 Solirubrobacterales bacterium | reverse complement strand
CCTCCTACGCCGATCCCGAGGAGCACGAGTTCGACCCGCTCGCCGCCCCGAGTCACCAGATCCGCGGTTATGAGACGACCTGCGGCTCGTTCGCCCAGTTCTGCAAGGTCCAGGCCCAGCAGCTCCTGCCCAAGCCGGCCCATCTGGCCTGGGAAGAGGCCGCCGCCTACGGCCTGACCTACTTCACCGCGTACCGCATGCTGATCGACCGCTGCCACCTTCAGGCCGGCCACCGCGTGCTGATCTGGGGCGCAGCCGGAGGTCTCGGCGTGTTCGCCACCCAGCTGTGCGCGCTGACCGGGGCGGATGCGGTCGGCGTCGTCTCGAGCGACGAGAAGGGCCAGCTGGTCAAACAGCTCGGCGCGGTCGACTACATCAACCGCTCCGAATTCCCCGGCATGATGCGCCGGGGCGACGAGTCAACCGACGAGGAGCGGGCCCGCTTCAAGGAGTCGCGACGGTTCTGCAAGGCGGTCGAGACGATCCTCGGCGAGGCGCCGGACATCGTGTTCGAGCACGTCGGCAAGGCCACCTTCCCGACCTCGGTGCTGGTCGTCAGGCCGTTCGGCAAAGTGGTGATCTGCGGCGCCACGTCGGGCTATCAACTCGATTTCGACGTACGCTATCTGTGGATGCGCCAGAAGGAGATCATCGGCTCGCACTTCGCCAACGCTTGGGAGGCGACCAAGGCCAACCAGCTGATCGAGGAGTCCAAGGTCCGCCCGGTGCTGTGGCAGACGATGGGGTTCGAGAAGGTCGCCGAGGCCCATCAGCTGCTGCGTGACAACCGGCATCTCGGCAAGATCGCGATCCTCGTCGGCGCCACCGAGGAGGGCCAGGGCAAGACGGCTGAGGGTCCGGGCGCCATTCGGGCCGAGGTCGGTGCCTGATGGCCCGCGGCGTGGTTCACATCCAGTGGTACGCCACCGTGCTGCGCCACGAGGCGTTCGCGGCCGAGGTGGCCTACGTGGCGCCGCTCGCGCTCCGCTACGGCGCGACCCAGTACGCGGTGCACCGCTCGCGCGACGATGCCTACAAGATCATCCAGATGTCCTGGTTCGAGACCAAGCAGGACTGGTACCGCTACTGGGACGGGCTGGAGATGATCGAGTTCCGCGCCCGGAACGCGGGGCATTACCAGATCCCGATCACGTACGTGTGGAATGACGAGCTGACCGCCGGCGCGCTCGGCCCTCAAGTGCCGAACGGGCAAGCGCCCGAGCCGACCCCGTGGGCCCCGGCTCCACCTGCTCTGGCCTAACTTCGTTTCGCTGCGTACGGCCGGCGGCGCTGGGTACGGTAAGCAACGCGATGCGCGCCGCGAGATCCTATGCTTCTAGGTTGTTATGACTCGCATGACCCGCGTGCACAAGATCGTCAACCTGATCGGCGTCCCGCTTCCGCTGGTCGGCCTGATCGCGGCCATCGTCCTGCTCTGGAATCGCGCCATCGGACCGCTCGAGCTGGGCCTGCTGATCGGGCTCTACATGCTCACCGCGCTCGGCGTGACGCTCGGCTATCACCGCATGTTCACCCACCGCGCGTTCGAGTCCAGCCGCACGTTCCGGGCGATCGTCGCAATCCTCGGCTCGATGGCCGTGCAGGGCTCGGTCATCACCTGGGTGGCCGACCACCGCAAGCACCACACCTTCACCGACCAAGAGGGCGACCCCCACTCACCGCATCTCGCCGGCCCGGGATTCTGGGGTGGAGTCAAGGGCCTCTGGCACGCCCATGTCGGCTGGCTGTTCGAGAGCGTCGGCACCGCTGACCGCGAGCGGTTCGCCTCAGACCTGCTCAAGGACGGCGTGCTGCGGGTGATCGACAAGCTGTTCTTCGTCTGGGTGGGCCTCAGCTTCGCGATCCCCTTCGCGCTCGGCTGGCTGATCGGCGGCGGGATCGCCGCCGCGCTCACCGCGCTCCTGTGGGGCGGCTTCGTGCGCGTGTTCCTGCTTCACCACGTGACCTGGTCGATCAACTCGGTCTGTCACTTCTTCGGACGTAAGCGCTTCGCGATCGAGGAC
>JAFAYP010000184.1 GCA_019240305.1 Solirubrobacterales bacterium | reverse complement strand
GGCGCATTCGAGGAGCAGTCACGTCCGCGTCCACTTCCCGGGTATCTGGCGGCCCTGAGAAGGACCCAGGCGCTTGACCCGGCGCTGGTACTGGGTGGACATGGAAGCCCGGTGCGCAACGCGCAGATGCTGATCGAGCAACGCCTGCTATTTCACGAGCGCCGCGCGGCGAAGATCCACGCGATGATCGCCGAGCGCAGACAAACGGCGCACGACGTGGCGCGGAGCATGTGGGGTGACCGCGCGCTGACGCAGGCGTTCCTCACGTTGTGCGAGATCCTCGGCCACGTCGATCTCCTGATCGAGGACGGCCGGGTGCGCGAGCTCGACGACGGCGAGATCGTGCGGCTGGAGGCGTGAGTCGCCCCCGCCGGCGGCGTCGTGGCCAACGCGGCCGACACCGGCTCGACCGCTAGGGAGCATCTGCCGAGAAGGGCGGTCGAACAGTAGGTATCGTTTCTTGACTGACACCGCACGCTCGCGCTAACTTCCAGTCATGCGGAGGAGCCCGATGGTATGGCCGGATACGGGGGCCCCTGGCCGACCAGCCCCTTCGTTGACGGCGGACGTGGTTCTGCGGCATATGGAAGCCAAAGCGACCGGGCGGCGGGTCGCGTCCGGTGCGGCGAGAGGAGAGGCAACATGACCACAGTGACCGTGCAAGAGGTGCCCGAGCGCTACAACGCGTGCGACATTCTCGACCACAACATGGAGGCTGGCCAGGGTGACAAAGTTGCGATCCACTGCGGCGCGGACACCCTGACTTACGCCGATCTGGCCGCCCGCACACATGCCTTCGGCGCCGCCTTGCACGAGGCAGGCGTGAGGCGGGAAGAGCGGGTCCTGCTGATTCTCGACGACACTCCGGCTTGGCCAATCGCCTTCTTGGGCGCGATGCGAGTGGGAGCGGTGCCGGTACCGGTCTCCTTTCTCGATAACCCACAGAACTTCGCCCATTACCTCCGCGATTCTTACGCGAGAGTGGTCGTTGTGGAATGCGGCGTTTCGGACAAGCTTGCGGGCGTCCTCGCCGACGTCCCCGCACGTCCGCTCGTCTGGTCGGCGAACGGCGACGCCGAGGGTGCCATCCCGTTGGACGAGCTGTTGGCCGAACACGCGGGAGCGGAGGTCACGACCGTCGATACCCATCGTGACGACATGGCGTTCTGGCTGTACTCCTCAGGCTCGACCGGCAAACCGAAGGGCGTCGTCCACCTACACCACGACATCCCATACACGTGTCAGACGTACGCGCGTCACATTCTCGAGATCGACGAGGCGGACATCACCCTGTCGACAACGAAGCTGTATCACGCGTACGGCATGGGGGCGAACCTTTCGTTTCCGTACTCGGCCGGCGCGTCGAGCGTACTCTTGCCCGGTCGCGCCAACCCGGAGGGCGCGCTAAGCGTAGCGGCCGAATTCCGTCCGACGCTGTTCTTCTCCGTCCCCACGCTCTATAACGCGATGCTCAACCTGCCGGACGCTCGCGAGTACGATCTGTCGAGCGTGCGCCGGTGCGCCTCGGCTGCCGAGCCCCTGTCTCCGACGGTGCTCCGCCGATGGCGAGAAACGTTTGGACTGGACATCCTCGATGGCATCGGTTCAACGGAAATGCTGCATATCTACTGCTCGAACCGACCCGACCACATAGTGCCCGGCACGAGCGGAGAGCCAGTGCCGGGTTACGAAATCAAGCTGCTCGACGAAGACGGCCAGGAGGTCCCCGATGGGGAGATCGGCAACCTCCATGTCCGCGGTGACTCAGCCCACGCCTTTTACTGGCACCAGCACGAGAAGACCAAGGCGACTTTGAAGGGTGAATGGCTCTTCACGGGCGATCGATATCGTCACACCGCGGAGGGCGGCTACGTCTATGAAGGGCGAGCCGACGACATGATCAAGGTCGGTGGTCTCTGGGTGTCGCCAATCGAGGTTGAACACACATTGGCTGAGCACCCGCTCGTGATCGAAGCCGCGGCGGTGGGCGTCCGCGTAGAAGAAACGACACGCGTCAAGGCCTATGTCACCTGCCGCGAGCGCGAGCAATCCGATGAGGAGCTGGCGGCCGAGCTACAGGGATGGTGCAAGGAGCGGCTCCGACGCTACGAGTATCCGCACTTCTTCGCCTTCGTCGACGAGCTACCAAAGACGCTGACCGGCAAGATCCAGCGTTACAAGCTGCGCGAGTTGGACCAGTCCTGATCTGACAACGTCCGATTAGGACGCCTGGGGCATTACTGGCGTCCGCTTCCGAGTTCCGCGGCCCCGGCAAGCCGGATTTTGCGGCGGGTGTTCGCGTGGTCGTGTCGTCTCTTGTCTTCGGCGGAGATCGGCACGAGCTGCGGAACTGCGGTTGGCCGGCCGTCATCGTCGAGGGCTACCACGGTCAGATAGGCGGTACAGACGTGTGTGATTTGACCGGTCGGGACATGCTCAGACTCGACCTGCACCCCGACCTCCATCGAGGTCCGCCATGCGGCGTTGACCGTAGCGCGTAATGTCAGGAGGTCGCCAACTTGAACCGCCGATCGGAATGTCAGGCTGTCGACCGTTGCGGTCACGACGCGGCAGCGAGCAAAGCGCGTGGCCGCGATGACCGCGGCGTCATCACACAGCTTCATGACCCAGCCGCCGTGAACATTGCCGGCTGGATTGGCGTCTTGCACGCCGGTCCGATACGTCAGGATCGAGGCGGTTTCGGCAGGATGCCTGATGACGCTGGCGGGTTCCTCGATCATCGCAGAGCAGCGCCTGAGTCCGGCCCACGCCTCCCGTGGCAGATGAACGCTCGTGCGATGGTTCGCGGGCAACTAGACATCCCGACTCCGGTTGAGTGGCACGGATCCGTGCGCGAGGCCGGTGCCGGTGGAGTCGGACCGACCCCCCAGCGGCTCGAGCGGCCTCCTCATTGTCAGTTTCACTTGGTTACCCACTTTACCCACGGGAGCAACACCGTGATCGGGGGCCTAGTCACTATGCTGGCCTGTCGTGAACGATCAACTGCGACGACGATCCGTCGGGGCGCCGGCCGCTCGGTCCGCACTCCTAACGGTGCTCGGCGAATACGTCCTGCCGACCTCGGGCAGCGCGTGGCAGGAAACGCTGATCAGCGCTCTCGGCCGGCTCGACTACACGCCGCAGGCCGCTCGACAGGCGCTCGCTCGCAGCATCGCCGACGGATGGCTACACGCCGAGCGGCGTGGACGCCGCTCCCGTGTGCTCCTCACGCCGGGAACCGCGACGATGCTGACGTCAGGGGCCGAGCGGATCTATAGCTTTGGACGTTCCCGCGCCTGGGATGGCCAGTGGCTTTTAGTCGTTCTGCGTGTTCCCGAGCAGTCGCGTCACGTGCGTCATCGGATCCGAAGCCAGCTCGCATGGGCGGGGTTCGGGTCGCTCGGCGGAGGAGTCTATGTCTCCCCACATGTCGAGCGGGAAGCGGAGCTGCGCACGCTCGCGGACGACAACTCCGCCGCCGAGGTTCAGTCATTCCACGCACGATTCGGCGAGGTGGGGCGGCTCGAGGGCATCGTGGGCAATGCCTGGGACCTCGATGGCGTCGCACAGATATACCACCAGTTCATCGCGCGGTTTCAGCGCCTGCGGCCAAAGACGCCTGAGGCCGTCTTTCAAGCGCAGACGCATCTCGTTCACGCGTGGCGCAAGTTTCCCTTCCTGGACCCGGATCTACCGGAAACGATGCTCCCGCGCAGTTGGCCACGCTCGCGGGCCCAACAACTGTTTGAAACGAAGCACGAAGCGTGGTACGCCGCTGCTCGGGACTATTTCACGTCGCTCGACAGTGTCGCCGAGCCGGCGCGAGCGCGTCGGCTACGGGGCGGCGTAACGGCCGCGGCTTCGCGACCGCGGCGAACGACCCCGGCCGCCGGATTCTCTCGGCACCCGAAGACCAGCCTAGGGGGAGGACCGGAATCCTCCGGTCCTCGCCCTATAGCCCACGTCGACGCGGTCGTCCGCTCGCCCAGCCCCTAGCCGTAATCGCCCAGCTGGCCGTGATCGCCGAGCTTTGACGCTCACGCACGTCCTCGCGCGACTCAGGGCCTCGACTGCAGGCGATTCACCCAGAGGCGACGACCGGAATCGAACCGGTGTAGACGGCTTTGCAGGCCGCTGCGTAGCCACTCCGCCACGTCGCCGCGAGTGCGAAGGGTAGCGACGGCGGGGACCGCGCTGGTCACCGAACGTTCACGCCCGGCTCACAGGGAAAGCCACCGGCGGATCCTGCCGGTGCCCGTACGGTGGCGCCCCACCCGCGAACAGGAGCCGCGACATGGAGCGCTTGACCAGCTGGCTGTGCCGTTCGATCCCCTGGGCCGCAGCGCTTCTGGCGCTGAGCGTCCCGGCCACGGCGCTGGCCGACGGTCGCCCGGGAGACGACCACCACCGGGGCGACGTGGTCAGGGCCGCCCTGCCTCCGGGTGCGGTCGGGCACATCTTCGTGCTCGAGCTCGAGAACGAGGGTGAGTCGACCACCTTCGGTCCGGGATCTCCGGCGACCTATTTGAACAACGTCCTGCTCAAGCAGGGTGAGCTGATCCAGCACTACTACGCGACGGGGCACGCCAGCCTCGACAACTACATCGCGCAGATCTCCGGCCAGGCACCCACCGAGGAGACGAGTGCGGACTGCCTGACGCCGACGACGAATCTGAACACGCTGCTCGGTAGCTACGTCGACCTGCTGCCCGGCAATCTCGATCCGAACCAGCAGCAATATCCCGGCCAGGTCGACGGTCACGGCTGCATCTATCCCTCGTTCGTGCCGACGATTGCCAACCAGCTAGACCGCCGCTACCCACCGAACCCGTTCACGCATGTGGCCGCCTGGCGCGACTACGACGAGGACATGGGCAACCAGCCGACCGGTCGCGAGCTGGGCGCGCCGGACCCGCTGGGCGGACTCGACTGCGCCCACCCGGCGCTGGGCGGCATCGACAACACGAACGCCGCCTCGCCGGCCACCGCGACGGCTCCGGCCGACCAGTACGCCACCCGGCACAACGGCTTCGTGTACTTCCACTCGATCATCGACAACACCGCAGAATGCGACGCCAACGTGGTCCCGCTCGGTCGGGTGCAGGTCGGTGCGCCGAGCCGGTTCGCGGGCGTCGAACTCCCGGACACCTTCTCGGGCCACCTGGCGGACGACCTCCGGCACACGTGGAGCACGCCGCGGTTCGGCTGGATCACGCCCAATCTCTGCGACGACGGACACGACAGCACATGTGCCGGGCCGAACACGATCGGGCAGACCGGCGCCGGGGCCGGAGGGCTCCACGGCGCCGACGAGTTCCTGGCCCACTGGGTGCCGCTGCTGATGGCCTCGCCCGCCTACCGCTCGGGGCAGCTGCTGCTGGTGGTGACGTTCGATGAGGCTGGCAGCGGGGATGGATCGGCGTGCTGCGGCGAGACGCCCGGCCCGGATAACCCGACCCCCGGCTTCTCGCCGCTGCTCGCGCCGATCTTCAAGCAGCTCGGCCTCCCAATCCCCAATCCCGCGGCGGGCGGGGGGCAGGTCGGGGCCGTCCTGCTCGACCGGCGCTACATCGAGCCGGGCAGCGTCGATGACACCGGCCAGTACAACCACTACTCGGCGCTGCGCAGCTACGAGGATCTGCTCGGCATCACCCGGGGCGGCACCGACGGCCTCGGCCATCTCGGCTTCGCGGCGGCGCCCGGGCTCGAGCCGTTCGGGCGCGACGTGTTCAACGGGCCGTTCGACCGCTGGGGCTACTGAGCGCGGGTCGCCCTGAGCAGGACTCCGTTGGCGAACGGGTCGTGCACGAGCACGCCGTCCGCGTGCGGAACGGCCGGGATCCCGGCGGCCTCGAGCCGGCCGAGCAGCGCGGCGAGCGAGCGCTCACCGGGCAGCTCGATCGTGAACGAGCGCAGCCCTACCGAGCCCGCCGGAGCCGGCGCGACCCCGGCGCTGTGCCAGGTGTTGAGTCCGATGTGGTGGTGATAGCCGCCGGCGGACACGAACAGCGCGCCGGGATACAGCCGCACGATGACGTCGAACCCGAGCACACCGTGGTAGAAGGACTCGGCCTCGCCGAGGTCGGACACCTGCAGGTGCACGTGCCCGATCCGGGTCCCGCTCGGGACCTCGGGTTGGAGCTCGGACGCGTCGCGCAGCTCTTCGACGACGTCGTCCAGCGCGAGCGGAAGGGTCGACATCTGGAGCTGCCCGCCGGCGCGCGGCCAATCCGCCCGCGGGCGATCGCGGTAGATCTCGATCCCGTTGCCATCGGGGTCCGATAGGTAGAGCGCCTCGCTGACCAGATGGTCCGAGGCGCCATCGAGGGGCCAGCGGGCCTGCGCCAGGCGGGCCAGCGCAAACGCCAGGTCCGTCCGCGTCGGCACGAGGATGGCCAGGTGATACAGGCCAGGCGCGCGCCGGTTCAGGCGCGGCGCCGAGCTGTCGCCGCGCAACTCGATCAACGGGGACTCGCCGGCGGCGCCCAGCGCCAGGGCGCCGTCGTCGAGCTCGGTGGCGCGCAGACCGATCGCGCGCTCATAGAACACGCGCGAGCGGTCGAGGTCGCTGACCGTGAGCCTGACTGCTCCCAGCGTGGTGTCGGGATCGATGCTGACCGCCGCGGTGTTCTCCAGATGCGTCGACGTGGTGCTCATGCTAGGAGTCCTCAAGCCGCCGCGGCTGCGGCTTCGGTGCGCTGGGCGACCAGATCCTCGAGCAGCGCGGCGAGCTGGGCACGGGTCTCGGAGTCGGTCAGCTCCCCGCCCGGGCCGCCGAACCGATCGCGCGCCTTGGGCACGACCAGCTCCGCGTCGATGACGCGGGCGCCGGCCAGCCCGAGCGACTTGCGCACGTGGTCCTGCGCCCATACCGCGCCGTAGTCGGTGACGCTCGCACCGATCACGGCCACCGTCTTACCCCACAGCGATGAGCCCTGACCGAACGGGCGCGACGCCCAGTCGATCGCGGCCTTGAGATGCCCGGGCATGCTGCCGTTGTACTCCGGGGTCGAGATCAGGACCAGATCGGCGGACGCGATCGTCTCGCGCAGGCGCCGGACCTCGGCGTGCGGCGCGTCCGTGTCGTGGTCCTCGTTGTAGTGGGGGAGGCCGTCGAGGCCCTGGTAGGCCAGGACCTCGACGCCCGCCGGGGCGAGCTCGGCCGCCGCGCGCAGCAGCGCGCTGTTGTGCGACCCCGCGCGCAGGCTCCCCGAGATGGTCAGGATCCGCATCGCCCTACGCGGCCTTGACCGCTGAGACGCTCAGCAGCAGCTTGACCTCGTTGGAGACCAGGACGTTGCCGTTCGGCAGGGTCTGGTTCCACTTCAGATCGAACTCGCGGCGATCGATCGTGGTCGAGAGCTCGAGGCCGATGCGCTCATGGCCCCACGGATCCGTCCCGCCCTCGGCGACGACGCCGGTCAGCTCGATCGGCTGCGTGATGCCCTTGATCGTGATCTCGCCGTTCAGGCGGATCTGGTTGCCGTCGAGCGGCTCGCCGGCGGCGGAGCGGAAAGTGATCTCCGGGTGGCTCTCGGCGTCGAAGAACTCGGGCGAGGTGAGGTGGCCATCGCGCTGGGGGTCGTTGCTGTCGATGCTGGCGACCGCGACGGTACCCTCGAGGACCGGGGCGCTGCCGGTCGCGTCGATCGTGCCCTCGAACTTGCGGAAGGCGCCGCGAACGGTGGCGATGCCCATGTGGCGGACCTCGAAGCCGACGTTGGAGTGGGCCGGGTCGACGTTGTAGCTACCGGCCGGAATCGCTTCGAGGGAGGTGGTCGTACTCAAGGGAGTCTCCATTCGTAGTGGTTGAGCTTGCAACCATCTTAGCAAGGTTTGGTTGCGGCGTCAAATATTGTGCGATCAACCGCACGAAATCGGTGCCGGCCTCGGGGCTGGTGCGGCGTCGAGAGCGCTACTCGGCCGTGCAGGCGCCGCCGCGCTGGGCGCCTGGCAGGCGGCCGAGGAGAGACGCGAGCCGGCTGGTCTCCTCGGGCGTGAAGTGCTCGAGGAACAGGCGGCGGATGCTGCCGACATGGGTGCAGCCCGCGCTGCGTAGCTTGGCCAGGCCCTCGTCGGTCAGCGCCGCGTAGGACACGCGGGCGTCGCTGGCGCATGAGGTGCGCTCGATGAACCCACCCGCCACCAGGCCGTCCACGAGCCGGGTGATCCCCGAGCGGGTGAGCATCGTGCTCTCAGCCAGCGCGGACATCGGCAGCCTTCGATCAGGCGCCTGCGCGAGGTACAGGAGGACCTCATAGTCGCGCGTGGTGATCGCGTGCTCGGAGGCGAGCTCCGCGTCGAGCAGGCGGAGGATCGTCGCGTGGCTCTGCAGGAAGCTTCGCCACGCCTCGAGCGCAACACCCTCCAGCCTGGAATCTTCCTCGTCGCCCACCGAGCAGGCTGGCGCGAGGACCGTGGTCTCGGCGGGATGGACTGTGTTCGCCTCCATCTAGGCAAATTATAGTTGACCGGTCAACGGCACTTGGACGCTGGCCCGCTCGACGCGCGGGCCTGCGGACCAAAACGGACCGCGATCGCCCGTAGGGTGACAGTCACCCCCGTCGCCTCGGCGGGGCACCGATCCGAGAGGAGGCCGTGGTGGACTACAAGCTCGAGCTCGTCGCCGTGCCGGTGTCGGACGTCGACCGGGCCAAGGCGTTCTACGCCGAGCAGGTCGGGTTCAACGCAGACCACGACCACTCGCCCGGCGGTGGGATTCGCTTCGTGCAGCTCACACCGCCCGGGTCGGCCTGCTCGATCGCGATCGGCACCGGGCTCACCGAGGCCGCGCCTGGTTCGGTGGTGGGCCTGCAGCTGGTCGTCTCGGACATCCAACAGGCACGCGCCGAGCTGGCCGGGCGTGGGGTGGAGGTGAGCGAGGTTCAGGAATTCCCGTGGGGCTCGTTCGTGTTCTTCGCCGATCCCGACGGCAACCGCTGGGCCGTGCAGGAAGTGCCGCCGCGCTGACGCCGCAGCCGTCGGCGTCCGGCACAATCAGGTCCTCGAAAGGAGCTGGCATGGCGATGACGGTCATGACGCACGTCGCGCTGCGCGATGAGTCCGCGGCGCACGAATGGGACACGGCGATGTACGAGCGGTTGAGCGCCGCGCGCGAGCAGAAGGGCTGGGTCGGCGGGCAGCTGCTGCGCCCAGTCAACGATCCGATGCTGCGGACGATCGTGGGCACCTGGGAGACCCGGGAGCACTGGGAGGCGTGGCACAACGAGGAGGCGTTCCGCGAGACACGTGAGCGCCTTGAGGGCCTGCAGGCGCGTCCGGCCCAGACAAGCTGGCACGAGGTCGTGAAGGAGCGACGGGGAGGCTGAAACACTCGCGATCTGCCGGAAAAGCGAGTAAGGTCGGCGTTCGTCATTCATGGCCGCCGATGAGCAGGCGGTACGCGGGGGAGGAGTCTCGGATGAAACGACATGTGGTTTCGCCCATCGCCGTCGTCGCCAATCCTGGTGGGGGCGGCGCCGGCGGTCGCGCAGACCACGCAGAGCTCGACGGCACCGACGATCACCGCGACCGGGAGCGCGCAGTCGCGCGTGGAGCCCAAGAACCGCCACAGCAACGCGTCAATTGCGCTGAGGCAGGTCCAGGAGGTGCACCGCTGCTTCGTGCCTCGCTTCGCGTCCAGCACGCTGACCGTCACCTACTCCGCGAGCTCGTAGACCGCCGCTGAGTGCAGGGATAGGCGATTGGGTAAGGAGGCCCGGCCGTGATTGACCAACTGCGCATCCCGATCTGGGGCGAGGCTCGCGTCGGGCTCGAGCACGCCGCGTTACGGCGCCACGCCGTGTTCCGGGGCGAGGGCGTGGTCCCGGGC
>JAFAYP010000146.1 GCA_019240305.1 Solirubrobacterales bacterium | reverse complement strand
ACCGCGGCACGATCGGCGGGTCGCTCGCCCACGGCGATCCCGCGTCGGACCTGCCCGCGGTGATGCTGATCTGCGAGGCGAGCGTGACGCTCCAGGGCGCCGGCGGCCAGCAGCGCAGCGTGGCGGCCAGCGACCTGTTCAGGGACTACCTGGAGACCGCAGTCGAGCCGACCGAGGTGCTCACCGAGATCCGGATTCCGGCCTACGATGGTTGGGGCTTCGGCTACGAGAAGTTCAATCGTCGCAGCGAGGACTGGGCGATGGTGGGCGTCTCGGCGCTGGTCAAGCGCAGCGGCGACACATTCGAGGACGTGCGGGTGGGGTTGACCAACATGGGCTCGGTGCCGATGCGGGCCACGGGGGTCGAGGAGGCCCTACGGGGCCAGCCGGCCACCGCCGATTCGATCGCCCGGGCGGCCGAGCAGGCGGCGGAGGGCACCAGCCCGCCGGCCGACCTGAACGCGAGCGCCGAGTACAAGCGCCACCTGGCGCGGGTGCTGGCCCGCCGTGCCATCGAGACCGCGGCCGGACTGGGGTGATCGCACCCCTCGCGGACCCGTGCTCCCGCCGATCGCGACGGGCCAGCCTATGATGGCTCTGTGAGCCTTACTTACGTTGGGTCAGTGGAGGAGGCGACCGAAGCGCTCGCCTCCCAGGGTTATCTCGCCGGTCGTCCGCTGGCGCTGGCCGTCCATCTCGCGGTCGCCCTGGAGCAACCGCTGCTGCTCGAGGGCGAGGCCGGAGTGGGGAAGACCGAGGTCGCGCGGGCGCTCGCCGCGGCCACGGGCGCGCGGCTGATCCGCCTCCAATGCCACGAGGGGATCGACGTTCATCACGCCGTCTACGACTGGGACTACCCTCGCCAGCTCCTGGCGCTCCGAGCGGCCGAAGGTGGGGTCGACGAGGGCGAGCTGTTCTCGCGCCGGTTCCTCCTGCGCCGGCCGCTGCTCGATGCGATCGAGGCGGGCGCTGGGGAGCGGGTGGTCCTGCTGATCGACGAGATCGACCGCGCCGACGACGAGTTCGAGGCGTTCCTGCTCGAGTTCCTGGCCGACTTCGCGGTGACGATCCCCGAGCTCGGGACGATCACCGCGGCGCGTCCCCCGGTGGTCATCCTCACCTCCAACCGGACCCGCGAGCTGCACGATGCTCTGAAACGGCGCTGCCTGTACCACTGGATCGACTACCCCAGCGCGGAGCTCGAGCGGGCGATCGTCCACGCCCGGATACCAGGCGTGTCCGAGGCGATCGCCAACCGGGTGGTGATGGCGGTGAGCCGGCTGCGCGAGCACGGCGATCTGTACAAGCTGCCGGGCGTGGGCGAGACGCTGGTGTGGGCGCGCGCGCTGCTCGCGCTGGGGGAGGACGCCGATCTGGACGAGACGCTCGGCGTGGCACTCAAGGTGCACGAGGACCTGGAACGAGTCAGGCAACGCGGGGTGCTCGATGGCGTATGAGCAGCTCGCGGACGCCGTCAGCGATCAGCTCGCCGCCGTGGCCGCGAGCCTGCGGGCCCAGGGAGCCCGCGTCGGGATCGGGGAGCTGCTGACCGCGCACCGCGCGCTGGAAGCGGTCGACTGCACCTCGCGCGAGGACGCGCGCCTGGCCCTGCGAGCCGTGCTGTGCTCCGAGCGCGGCGATCTTCCCAAGTTCGAGCAGGCGTTCTACGACGTATTCGGCGAGGGGCGCCTGCCGCTCGGCCCGTCGCCGTTCGACGAGCTCACCGAGGAGGCCCGCGAGGCGCTGCCGCACGCAGGCCTTCCGGCGACGTCCCCCAGGCCGTCTGATCTGGAGGCGGAGCCGACCGCGGTACCGGCCGCCTGGAGCGACGTCGAGCTGCTGCGCCACAAGGACTTCGCGACCTACTCCGATGTGGAGATGGCGGTGGCACGGGAGCTGATCGCGAGGTTGGCGCGCCGCGGTCCGACCCGGCTTTCGCGGCGCACCAAGCCCTCGCGCAGGAGGGGGCACACCCCCGACCTGCGGCGCATGGTTCGCGGCTCGCTGCGAACGGCCGGCGAGCCCATCGACCGGGTGTGGCGCGCGCCCTCGCGCCGGCCGCGCCCGATGGTGCTGGTGCTCGACGTATCCGGCTCGATGACCCCGTATGCCCGGATGCTGCTCCAGTACCTGCACGCGTCCGTGGCGGCCCGCCGGCGGGTCGAGGCGTTCGCCTTCGGCACCCGGTTGACCAGGATCACCCATGAGCTCGGCGGCCGCGATCACGACCGCGCGCTGGAGCGCGCGGCCGAGGCGGTGGTCGACTTCTCCGGCGGTACCCGGATTGGCGCGGCGCTCGCCTCCTTGAACCGTGATCACGGTCGCCGGGTCGGCCGGGGCGCGGTCGTGGTGATCCTGTCCGACGGGTGGGATCGCGGTGACCCGGACGTGCTGGCGCTCGAGATCGCTCGGTTGCGCCGCAGCGCCCACCGGCTGGTGTGGCTGAATCCGCTGGCCGCGCACCCCGAGTTCGCGCCGCTGACCCGCGGCATGAAGGCGGCCATCCCACACACCGACGAGTTGTTGGCGGGCAATTCGCTCGCCTCGCTCGAGCAGCTAGCTGTCATCCTTGAGGAGATCTAGATCGATGCAAGAAGTTCTGTCCGAAATCGAGGCTTGGAAGGCGCAGGGCGACCGGATCGCGCTCGCCACCGTGATCGCCGTACAGCGCTCGGCGCCCCGGCCGCCTGGGGCGAAGATGGCGGTCAACTCGCGCGGAGACATCGCCGGATCGGTGTCCGGCGGCTGCGTTGAGGGTGCGGTGGCCGAGATCGCCGACGGCGTTTTGAAGGGCGATCCGCCTCAGCTGCTCCACTTCGGAATCGCGGATTCGGACGCCTGGGATGTCGGGTTGCCCTGTGGTGGCGAGATCGACGTCTGGGTGCAGGCGTATGACCCTGGTCGCTTCGAGGAGATCGCCCGCAGCGGCGGCCGCGCGGCGGAGGTCACGGTTCTGGAGGGCGCGGCGCCCGGTGCGAAGCTCCTGGTCGAAGCCGACGGCGCGCGCTCCGGGTCCCTCGGCTCGCCCGAGCTCGACGACGAGGCCGCCCGGATCGCCGACGAGCTGCTGTGGGCCGAGACGTCCGAGCGGCGTGACGGTCTGTTCATCGACGTCGTCGGGCCCGCGCCGCGCCTGATCGTGTTCGGGGCGGTCGACATCGCGGCCTCGCTGTGCAGCGTCGCGCGCGTGTGCGGCTGGCGGCCCTACGTGATCGATCCGCGCGCGCGGTTCGCGACGCCGGGCCGGTTCCCGGACGCCGTCGAGGTGATCGCGGCCTGGCCCGAGGAGGCCGTGGCCCGTCTGGGCGGGATCGACCCCGCCACCTCGATCGTGGTGCTCACCCATGACCCCAAGCTCGACGACGCGGCGCTGCAGCTCGCCCTGGGATCGCCGGCCCGCTTCATCGGCGCGATGGGATCGCGCCGGGCCCAGGCCAAGCGGCGTGAGCGGCTGGTCGAGCTGGGGTTCGGCGACTCAGAGCTCGAGCGGATATCGGCGCCGGTCGGGCTCGACCTGGGTGCGATTGCCCGCGAGGAGACCGCGCTGTCGATCATGTCCGAGATCGTTGCCGCTCGCCACGGGCGCGACGGCGGCCGGCTGGCTGAGCGCAAGGGTCGGATCCACGAGGTGCCCGCTTGATCTGCGGCTTGGTCCTCGCCGCGGGCGCCGGTACGCGCTTTGGCGAGCGGTCGAAGCTGCTGGCCGAGCTCGAGGGCCGGCCCCTCCTGGAGCACGCCGTCGCCGCGCAGTGCGCGGTCACCGAGCTGGAAAAGGTGGTGGTCGTCCTGGGAGCTGCGGCCGAGGAGATCCTCGGGCGGGTCGACTTCCAGCGGGCCGCGACCGTGGTCTGCTCGCGGTGGCAGGAGGGGCAGGCGTATTCGCTGCGATGCGGGGTCGAGCACCTGACCTCGGCCGGCGAAGTGAGCCGGGTGATCGTCACGCTCGGCGACCAGCCGCGGGTCTCGCCCGAGCTGATCGCCCGGTTCGTCGGCGAACCTCCCGGCACCCGCGCGGTCTACGGTGGCGTGCCCGGCCATCCCGTGGTGCTCGGCCCGGTTCAGCTGCGCGCGATCGGCGGCCTGCGCGGCGATCTGGGCGCGCGCGGGCTGGTGCAGGGAGGAGCCACGATCGAATGCGGTTCCAGCGCGGTGCGCGACGTCGACACACCCGAAGACCTGGAGGCGATACGCCATGAAGCTAGAGCAGTCATTTGAGGTAGACGCCCCGCTCGAGCGGGTGTGGCAGACGCTGATCGACGTCGAGCACGTCGCTCCCTGCCTGCCCGGCGCCGCCGTCACCGGCCGCAACGAGGACGGCAGCTACAGCGGCACGTTCACAGTCAAGATCGGCCCGACCACCGCCTCCTACAGCGGGCGCCTGGAAATGGAGAACGTCGACGAGTCTTCTCACACGGCGACCATGCAGGCCCAGGGCACGGACAAGCGCGGGCAGGGTGGAGCCAAGGCCACGATTCTCTCGCGGCTGACGCCGGCCAACGGCAACGGCACGCGGGTCGAGGTGGTCACCGACTACCACATCACCGGCCGGCTGGCCCGGTTCGGGCGCGGCGGGATGATCGAGGACATCTCAGAGCGGCTGCTGCGCGAGTTCGCCCGGCGCCTGCAGACCTCGCTGGCCTCCGAGCCGGAGCCCGAGACCGCGTCTGAGCCGGCCGCACCGGTTGCTGAGCCGGCGACTCCGGCATGGTCCGAGCCCGCGGCGCCCGCCCCGCCGCCCGAGCCGGTGGCGCCCGAGGCGCCCGCTCCGGTGGTGGCCAGCGAGCCCGAGGCCCCGATCGCCCCCGTGGCCCCAGTCGGCGAGTCCGAGCCGGGGCTCAGCGAGCCGGAGGCGCCGGCCCGCGACGAGACGGTCTTCGCCCAGATGCCGACCGAGAGCGCGCCGCCCGAGGCGCCGGTGTCGCCCGCGGGCGATATGGCTCCGCCGCCACCACCGCCTCCGCCGCCCGAGCCGACCGCGCCGCCGCAGCCGTGGGGTTCGCCGTCCGAGCCGCCCGAGCCGGTTGCGGTCCCGGAGCCGACCGACCCCGCGTCCGGGCCGTCGCCCACTGCGCCGCCCGAGCCCCCGGCCCCGGTCGCCGAGCCGGTGCCCGAGCCCGTGGCGGCCGCGCCCGAACCGCCGGCTCCGCCTCCGCCTCCGCCGCCGCCCAGCCCCGGGCCGCCGCCGGTGAGCACCCCGCCCCCGGCGCCCGCGCCACCGCCGTTCGGAGAGCGCCCACCGCTCCAGCACCCGCCCCAGACCAACGAGCCCATGCAGGGTCTGTCGCTGGTCGGCGACGTGCTGTGGAGC
>JAFAYP010000093.1 GCA_019240305.1 Solirubrobacterales bacterium | reverse complement strand
TTGAACTGCGCGACGAGATGGTTGAGCGCGTCGGCGTTGTTGGAGAGCTCCTGCGCGCTGGCGGCGATCTGTTGGGCCGAGGCCGAGCTCTGCTCGGTGGCGGCCGATACCTCCTCGGTGGAAGCGGAGGACTCCTCGGCGACGGCGGCGATCTCGACGACGCTGTCCTGCATGACCTGCGCCGAAGCCGCGATCTGTTCGGAGACCGCCGCGATCTGCTCGATCCGCTCGTTCATGTCGTCCACCGACGCGCCAATCCGCACGAACGCATCCCGCGTTTGCTCGACGACCGCGGCGCCGTCTTGGGTCCGCTTGGCGCCGTTTTCTACTACCTGGACGGCACGGCCCGTCTCGGTCTGGATCGCGCCGATCAGCTGCGAGATCTCCTGCGCGGCGTGCTGGGACTCCTCGGCCAGCTTGCGGACCTCCTCGGCAACCACGGCGAACCCGCGGCCCTGCTCGCCCGCGCGCGCGGCCTCGATCGCCGCGTTGAGCGCCAGCAGGTTGGTCTGCTCGGCGATGCCGGTGATCGCCGCCACGCTCTGACCGATCTGCCCGGACTTCGAGGCCAGCTCGCGGATCGCGTCGGAAACCTCCTGCGAGGCCTCCCGCACGGAGCGCATCGCGTCGGTGGCCTGCTCGGCTGCGGCCACCCCCTGCTGAGCGACCTCGCGTGCCTCCGCAGCGACTTCGGCCGTCTGCTGCGCGTTCTCGGCCGCCTCGCTCACCGCCCTCGAGACCTCCTCGGCGGAGCGCTTGGTCTCCTCGACCATCTGCACCTGACGCTCCGCACCCTGGGCGACACCGCCGATCGCGTTGGCGATCTCGCCCGTCGCACGACCGGACTCCTCGGAGGTCGCAGCCATTTCCTGTGAGGCAGCAGACACCTGCCCGGCGGAGTTCGATACCTGGCCGATCACACTTCGCAGGTCGACGACCAGCTTCTGCACTGCCGTGCCAAGCAGGTCGCGCTCCGAGCGCACCGTCGGCTCAACCGTCAGATCACCCTCGGCCACCCGCCCGGCGACCGCGGCCAGCTCCTTGAGGTACTCGATCATCCGTCTAAATGCCGCCGCCGTCCGGCCCAGCTCGTCCTTGGACATCGTGGCGATGGTCTGCTCGACATCGCCTTGGGAAATCCCGTCGGCCGCACGCAGCATCTCGTCCGCCGGCCGCTTGATCGAGCGCGTCACGACGAACGCGATCGCGAGCCCGAGCAGGACAGCCAGCGACAGCAGCGCGATTCCGAGCGTGCGCGCCGAGCTGTAGGTGGAGGCGTTGCTGGCGGCGTTGCTCTTCGCGAGCCCGTCATTGAGAGCGACCCACGCGCTGGTCGTGGGCGCGAGATGCATGAACGTCACCGCCGACGAGTTCGCCAGCGCGACGATCGGCTTCTGCGTGGTGTTCGACGCCGCCAGATTCAGCTTCGGGGTCGCCTCCACGTAGGCATTCCACTGGGACTGCGCCGTCGCCAGCAGGCGAGCGTCGGCCGCGTTGCTGATCATCGAGCGGTAGCGCTGAAAGTCCGCGTGGATCTGCGCGTTCGCCGCCTCCAGAGCGCTGATCGGCGCCGCTGACAGCGCGACGTCGGTGTTGGTGATGTTCCACAGCTGATCCGACCGATAGGCCTGCTCATCGCCCTGGATCTGATCAATCACCTCGATGCTCGGCACCGAGTTCGTCGCGATGTACACGCCGCCGGCATTGACCGATCCCATCTGCGCGATCAACACCACGCCCAGCACCACAGCCAGGGCCAACACCACGCCGAACCCGCCAAACAGCTTGGCTCGGACCGACAAGTCCCGTAAGTACCGCATCGCCATCTCTCCCCGGCTAAAGGCGCGCGCGGCGCCATTGAACGCAACTACCCGTCCGATATCGGCATTCCGATCGACTTGTTTAGCGCCAACCGAGGAGTCCCGGCACAAGCCGCGACTCTGGAGGCCTTCTCCTCCACGACGACCCGATCAGCAACGGCAGCTCTGAGGTGCAAATGGCAGCCGACGCTGCGGCGACGGCCTACACGGAGCTCCGGCGCCGGCCGGATTCATCGCGGCGCAGTGATCGCGGCACCTGCACGCCCAGAGACAGCCGCACCGCACACCGCACTCGTGCCAGACGAGGTCGAC
>JAFAYP010000619.1 GCA_019240305.1 Solirubrobacterales bacterium | reverse complement strand
CCCATCGCGCCGATGAAGCCCAGCACCACGGCCAGGCCTGCCACGTAGGCCCGGCGGCGCAGGATCGAGGGCTCGATCAGCGGAGCCCGGCCCTGGCGCTTGCGGCGAGCCTGAAGCCGCGCGAACGCGGTCAGTGTGAGCACGCCGCCGGCCAGCAGCGCGAACGACCAGACGGGCCAGCCGTGCTCGCGGCCCTGGATCAGCGGGTACACGAGCGCGAAGCCGCCGACCATGGCCAGCGTGACGCTCGGCGCGTCCAGGCGCAGGCCCGGGGTGGCCGGCGCGGTCTTCGGGAGGAAGCGGCGGCCGGCGGCGATCGCGGCCAGGCCGAGGGGGACGTTGACCAGGAAGATCGCGCGCCAGCCGGTGCCGAGGATGTCGAGATTGACCAGGCCGCCGCCGACCAGCGGGCCGGTGACCGCGGCAAGGCCCATCACCGGACCGAACACGCCGAAGGCCTTCTGCTGGCCCTCGTCGCCGAACAGCTCACGGATCAGCCCGAACCCCTGGGGAACCATGACGGCGGCGATCGCGCCCTGGAGCGCGCGGGCGATGATCAGCATGTTCGGGTTCGGCGCCAGCGAGCACAGCACGGATGCTCCGACGAAGCCCCCGATGCCCAGCAGGAGGACCCGGCGGCGGCCGAGCACGTCGCCCAGTCGGCTGCCGAGCAGCAGGGTGACCGCCATGGCGAGCGTGTAAGCGGCGGAGATCCACTCGAGCGCGGCGTAGGAGCCCCCGAGGTTGTGGCGGATCGCCGGGGCGGCGGTCTGCGCGATCGTCGAGTCCAGCAGGTCCATCACCGAGGCGGCGACGACCACGGCGAAGCCGAGCCAGGCGGCCCGGCGCGAGGAGGTGAGAGTGGTGGTTGACATGTCCAGAACCCTCTCGAACATTGAGGTCAGTTTCGGTCCTCGATTTCGTTATTGAGGTCAACTTTGGTCCGCGATGTGTGAGAGGATGCGCAGCATCATGGTTCAGACATCCGCTCGCCTCCTCGCTCTCCTCTCACTGCTCCAGGTACGCCGGGAATGGACCGGCCGGGAGCTGGCCGACCGACTCGAGGTCGGCCCGCGCACGATCCGGCGCGACGTCGACAAGCTGCGCTCACTCGGCTACCCGATCGAGGCCGCGCCCGGTGTGGCCGGGGGCTACCGGCTCGGCGCGGGCGGCGAGCTGCCGCCGCTGCTGCTCGACGACGCCGAGGCGGTCGCGGTGGCGGTCGGTCTGCGCACCGCGGCCAGCGGCGGGATCGCCGGGATCGAGGAGACCTCGATGCGCGCGCTGAGCAAGCTCGAGCAGGTCCTGCCCGGCCGGCTACGCCGCCGGGTCAGCGCGCTGAGCGATGCCACCTCGGCGTTCGGGATGGAGGGGCCGCGGATCGATCCCGAGGTGCTGGCCACGATCGCCGGCGCCTGCCGGGACACGGTGCGGCTTCGCTTCTCCTACGTCGCGCGCGACGATCAGGCCTCGGCGCGGATGGTCGAGCCCGTCGCCGTGGTCTACAGCGGTCACCGCTGGTACCTGGTCGCCTACGACCTCGATCGCGACGACTGGCGAACGTTCCGGTTGGACCGGATTCGCGGTCGTGTGCGGCCCGGCGAGCGCGGGCGTCGGCGGGTGGTCCCCGGGGGTGATCCGGCCGCCTTCGTGCGCGAGCGCCTGCGAGGCGTTTGGGAGGGCGACGCTGCCGAGATCGTGCCGGGGCGGATTCGCCTCGGTGCGCCGGCTTCGCGGATCCGGACGCGCGTCCCGGGCCGGTACGCGATCGTCGAGGCGGACGGCGAGGGGGCGTGCATCGTCACCTCACGCGGAGCGTGGTCGCACGGGTTCCTGGTCTGGATGGCGACGCTGGATGAGCCGATGGAGGTGCTCGATCCGCCCGAGCTGGTCGAGGCGGCGCGGGCGGTCGCGGCCCGGCTGGCGGGGTCGGCAGCGGCCTGACGCACGCGACCCCGCGCGAGAAAGCTGCCACTCGCCCGATCGCCGCCGCCCAGTGGCAGGAAACTCGGCCCAGAGCCGAGTCAACCCGCACTCACCGCCCGTGGGTCGGCGAGTGGCAGGAAACTCGGGGTCGGGATCCGGAGCGCGACTTGGGGCCGGAGGTCTAGGGCAGGCCGGTCCAGTTGGGCGCGCGCTTCTCGAGGAACGCCGACATACCCTCCTGCGCATCGGGGGCCAGCGCGTTCTCTCTCATCACGGCCTTGGTGTGCTCGTAGGCGTCCTGCTCGGCTCGGTCGATTTGGTCGTAGAAGGCATGCTTGCCGACCGCCACCGTGTAGGCGCTCGAGCGGGCGATG
>JAFAYP010000545.1 GCA_019240305.1 Solirubrobacterales bacterium | reverse complement strand
GGCCACCGGGCGATCTCGCTCACCGGCTCGCAGGCCGGGATCGTCACCGACACCTCCCACACCAAGGCGCGGATCATCGACGTGCGTGCCGACCGCATCCGCCAGGCGCTGAACGATGACCTGATCGTGCTGGTCGCCGGCTTTCAGGGCGTCTCGACCAGCCGCGACGTGACCACGCTCGGTCGGGGCGGCTCGGACACCACTGCGGTGGCCCTGGCCGCGGCGATCGGGGCCGAGGTCTGCGAGATCTACACCGACGTGGCAGGCGTGTTCACCGCCGATCCCCGCGTGGTGCCGAACGCGCGGAAGCTTCCCGTGGTGAGCTTCGAGGAGATGCTCGAGATGGCGGCCTCGGGTGCCAAGGTGCTTCAGCTGCGCTCGGTCGAGTACGCCCGCACGCACGGCGTGCGCATCCACTGTCGATCGAGCTTCGAGGAGAGCCCCGGTACCTTTGTCATCGGAGAGGACGAAACCATGGAGCACCCCCTGATCACCGCCGTCACCCACTCCACCGAGGAGGCGCGGATCACGCTGACCGGAGTGCCCGACCGTCCCGGCGTGGCCGCCGCGATCTTCCGCGCGCTGGCTGACGCCAACTGCAACGTGGACACGATCATCCAGAACGAGCCGCGCGAGGAGGGCCGCGACGCCGAGGTGTCGTTCACGATCGCCTCCGAGGACGTGCGGGCGGCCCAGAGTGCGCTCGAGCCGGTGATGAGCGAGCTCGGCATCGCCCAGATCGACACCGATCCCGAGATCGGCAAGGTCTCGATCATCGGGGCGGGCATGCGCTCGCACCCGGGTGTGGCCGCGCAGGTGTTCGAGACCCTGGCCGAGCGGGACATCAACATCGAGATGATCTCGACCTCGCCGATCAAGATCTCGTGCGTGATCCGCTCCGAAGCGGTTGACCGGGCCGTCCAGGCTCTACACGAGGCGTTCGCGCTGAGCCTGGCCGAGGTCCAGCGTGAGCGGCCGATCGGACAGGAGGCGCGATGATGCGTGGATACCGGGTCGCCGTGGTCGGTGCCACCGGGGTCGTCGGAACGACCATGCTCGAGCTGCTGCGCGAGCGGCGCTTCCCCGCCTCGGAGATCGTCCCGTTCGCCACCGAGCGCTCGGCCGGCCGCGAGCTCGACGGCGGCCTCGTCGTGCGGGCGCTGGGCGGTGAGGCCGACCTCGGCGGCTTCGATCTCGCACTGTTCTCGGCGGGAGCCGCCACCTCGCGCGAGTGGGCGCCCCGATTCGTGGAGGCCGGTGCCACCGTGGTCGACAACTCCTCGGCGTGGCGGCGCGACCCCTCGATCCCGCTCGTGGTCTCGGACGTCAACCCGCACGCGCTGGAGCGCCATCGCGGGCTGATCGCCAACCCGAACTGCTCGACCATGCAGCTGCTGGTGGCCCTGGCCCCGATTCACCGGCGGGCGGGCCTCGAGCGCCTGATCGTCTCCACCTACCAGTCGGTGTCGGGCACCGGCAAGAAGGCCGTCGATGAGCTCGAGGCACAGACCCGGGCCGACCTGTCCGGCGGCGAGGCGCCGGCACCCGAGGTGTATCCCGAGCCGATCGCCTTCAACGTGATCGGTGCGGCGGGCAACTTCGCCGACGGCGACGACCACACCGACGAGGAGCGCAAGATGATGTTCGAGACGCGCAAGATCCTCGAAGACGAGTCGATCGGGGTCGCCGTCACGTGCGTGCGCGTGCCGGTTCGGGTGTGCCACTCGGAGGCGGTCAACCTCCAGACGCGCGAGCCGCTGTCGGCCGAGGAGGCCCGCGAGCTGCTCGCCGGCGCCCCTGGGGTGATCGTCGAGGACGTGCCGACGCCTCTGCGGGCGGCCGGTCGCGACGAGGTGTTCGTGGGCCGGATCCGTCGCGACGAGTCCCACCCCCGCGCGCTCAGCATGTGGGTCGTGAGCGACAACCTGCGTAAGGGCGCCGCCACGAACGCCGTTCAGATCGCCGAGGTCCTGATCGAGCGGGGCCTGCTGGACCGCCGGGCCTCGGTCGCGGCCTAGCTTTCGCGCCCCCGGACTGGCTAGTCCGGAACCTGATCACATATTCATGTTCAGAAAAGGAGTGAGCTGGGTATCCGTGTGCCCAGACTTCAGAGAGCCCACGGCTCCACCGAAACTTCCAACGGGCGGACAAGGGGTATGACGAGGGCGAGGCATCAGCCTCGCTCTTCGTCGTTAAGGGGCGGATGACTAGGCGCCGGAGCTCGCCACCACCGACGTGGACCAGTCGATGACCGACGTCGGCTTGACGATGTGCTTGCTCATCCCGAGCTCCTTGGGGGAGAGCCCGAGCGCCAGTCCAACGAGCTGAGGCAGGTGCAGCACCGGCATGCCCAGCTCGCGTCCGACGACCCTGGACGCCACCGGCTGCTGAAGGTCGAGGTTCAGGTGGCAGAGGGGGCACGGCACCACCAGGCAGTCGGCCTCGGCGTCGATCGCGTCGCCCAGATGCCGGCCGGCCTGCTTGAGCGAGGCCTCCTTGTTCATCGTGATGATCGGGAAGCCGCAGCACTTGTAGACGCCGGCGTAGTCGATCACGGTGCCGCCCAGGGCCTCGATCACCCAGTGCAGATAGCGGTCGCGAGGATGCTCCTCGTCGACCCCCAGCCGATCCACGGGGCGCACGATGTAGCAGCCGTAGAAAGGTCCCACCCGCAGGTCGGTCAGCGGCCGCTTGACCCGCGACTTGAGCTGGTCCAGGCCGATGTCCTCGACCAGCAGCCACAGGAAGTTCTTGTTGGTCAGGCCCTTCTCGTAGCGCAATCCTTCATCGGCCAGGTTCGCGTTGACCTGCTCGCGGTACTCGCTGTTGGCGTCCAGGCGCTCCTGGCACTCCGACTGCGCGCCCTGGCAGGTCGAGCAGATGTTCATCATCAGCTCACCGTCGGTGCGCTGGGCCAGGGCGAAGGTGCGGGCGTTCAGGCTGTCGGCCAGTTCCTGGTTGTGCTCGGCGATCACTCCGGCCCCGCAGCAGGCGGCGCGGTCGAGCTCGATCAGCTCGATGTCGAGCAGCGGCGCGACTTTGGCCATCGATCCGTGCAGCTCGGGGGTGAAGCCGCGGCTGACGCAGCCCGGCCAGTATGCGACCTTCATGACGACTGCGCCTCCGTTTCCGGCGCCGATTGCTCGTGGGGCGGCTCGCGTCCCTCCGCGCCCTCCGCGTGCGGCTCGTCCTCGTCCTCGTAGCCGGTCACGTACAGGTTGAGCTCGTTGCGGTCCGAACGGCCCTCGACGGTCTTATAGATCCGCTTCACCGCGTCGAGGTCGGTCTTCGGGATCTTGTGGCCGAACATGGCGATCTTCAGGTTAACCTTGCCGCGGAGGATCGCCGGCACGATGGACGGCAGTGACGAGACCAGCTCCTTGGCCGCTGCGGGGTGGAACTTGCCGAACCAGGAATTGCCCCCGTAGCTGCGCGGCAGCATCTCCGCCTCGTGCAGCAGGCCGTAGTCGCGGATGAGGGTGACGATCGTGTCCTCGTGGCGGTGGCCGTTGTTCCGGTCGACGATGTCGTGGTCCGAACCGGCCTTCCGGCGCAGCCGCATGATCTGGCTCATCGGGTCGACGCCCTTGGGACAGGCGTCGATGCAGTTGAAACAGTGGGTGCAGTCGTAGATCCCGTGCGGATCCTCGGAGAGGTCGCGCAACCGCTCGCCGTGCTGGGCGTCGCGCGGATCACCGACGAACCGGTAGGCCTTGGCGAGCGCGGCCGGACCGACGAACAGCGGGTCGACCTCCATGGCCAGGCAGTCAGATACGCATGCGCCGCACTGGATGCACGCCATCGTCTGGGTGACGTCGACCATGTTCTCGTGGGGGACGATGTACTC
>JAFAYP010000477.1 GCA_019240305.1 Solirubrobacterales bacterium | reverse complement strand
CTCCCCACTGGTGGCCATCAGGTTTCCCCACTCGTGGCCATCGTTTCTCCCCAGCCGGGGGGGTCGGATGCGTTGTCAGGTGAGGGGCTTCACCCCCTTGCCGGCGGTCGCCTGGGCGAGCCGGTAGCTGTCTTGGCCGTCGGTGATCACCAAGGGAACGCAGGCGCATATCGCTTGACGGTCCGTTGTTCGGCTCGGGGCCGGGTGTCGGCGGGTCGTCGTCGGGTGGGTCATCGGGCAGCGGGATCTTGAGGTGGATCTCGACCCGCCAGCCGGTGACGCGAACCTTCTCGACGACGAGTCGCAGGAGCCGGCGGCGGCCTTCGGTGTCGAGGTCGTCGAGCGAGGCGACGATCTGTTCGGCGAAGCCGGCGAGGCGTCGGCGTAGCCGGTTCTCGGTGGCGAGTTCGGCGCTGCGGCTAGTGAGGACGTCCTTCTCCTGGGTGAGCTGGTCGCGCCGGGCGGTGATCGCGGCGGTTCGGCTGGTGAGCTCGTCGAGTGCGAGCAGCCCAGCCTGGTAGGCGTCGATCAGCCTCGCGCGTTCACGTTCGCTGTTCTGGAGCGCGTTGTCGAGCCGCTTGAGCTGAGCGACGACGAGTTCGTTCTCGTTGGCTGGCGCGCCGGCGATCACCGCGCGCTCGGCGGCGATCAGCTGTCTGGGGTCGAGCAGCGCCTGGCGTACCTGCGCGAAGACGTATTCATCGAGCTCGTCGGCGCGGATGTTGCGCTCCGGGCAGCGACCCATGCCTGCGCGGGTGCGCAAGGGATCATGGCCGCGACAGTAGTAGTAGCGGTGCCAGGTGCCGTTGCGGCCGCGCATGCGGTGACAGTTGCAGCCCAGCTGACAGTGACCGCACTCGATCAGACCGCGTAGGAGCCACACGCCCCATTCCGCGCCGCGCGGGTTCCACCTCGAGTTGTCGCGGCTGACCTGGTTGACACGAGCGAACGTGTCGCGGTCCACGATCACCGGAACTGGGATCGGGATCCACTCCTCGCGTGGGCGCTCGCGGCTGCGGGTCTTGCGGTTCCGCGCGCCGCGCCGACCGTTGCCGTCGAAGTGCTCGCGACGGTTGTAATAGACGGTCCCGATGTATGCCTCGTTTCTCAGCAGCCGGGTGATCGTAGAGGTGCCCCAGATCGGCTTGCCCGTCGGCGAGGGGATCCCGCGCTCAAGCAGATCGAAGGAGATCTGCCGGACCGACCGTCCCTTCTCCACGTAGGCGTCGAAGATCCACCGCACGATCTCGGCCTCAGGCTCGAAGATCTCGATCCGCGCCGGGCCGCCATCGGCCGGCACGACACGGCGATGGGCGTATGAGGTCTTCCAGAACGGGATCTCGCCTTGGCGGGCCCGGTAGAGCTTGCCGCGCCGGTAGCGCTCGGCGATCTTCGCCCGCTCATACTCGGCGATCACGCCCTGCATCTGCACCAGCAGCGTCGTCTGCGGGTCCTCGCCGTGCGCCGGGCCCTCGAGGAATCGCACGCTCACGCCGAACCGCGCAAGCTCTTCGATGATCAGCACCTGGTAGGCGTAGACGCGCGCGAGGCGATCGGCGGCCAGGCAGATGACCCCGTCGAGCACACCCGCCTCGGCGGCATCCCGCAGACGGTCAAGCGCCGGGCGGTCCAGCCGCGAGCCGGAGTAGCCGTCATCGATGAACTCGTCGACCACCTCGTGGCCGTCCGCGTCAGCCGCCGCCCGGAGCGCGTCAAGCTGCGAGCTGATCGTGCCGCGCTCCTGCTGGCGCTCGGTTGACACGCGCGCGTAGAGCGCGACCTTCACTGTCGCACCACTTGGAGCCGCTGGCTGTGGGTGTCACGGCCGAGCAAGAACGCGTAGGTGTCACACAGGAACCCGTCACGAGGATCCTCCGCGCCGCACCACGCCGGCCGCGGCGCTCCGATTACCGAGCCCAGGTAGGAGGGCTCGGCCGTAGGCCATGAGATCAGCCCGGCCAGGCCACGGCGCTCGAACCGGCGTGCTGCCAGCAGCTCGCCCAGCTCGCCGCCGGCGAGCACGATCTCGCGCAGCTGCTCGTAGTCCGCCTGCGCCGGCTCGGCGATCGGCCACAACCTGCTCACCCGCGACCTCCGAGCGCCTTCTCGATCGTGCGCCGGTGAAGCCTCACCCCCAAAGCCGCCTCCAGCTCGGATGCGAGCTCCGCTCCCGACGCGGCCGGCCTCTCGCGATGGCGCGCCTGCAGGAACGCCAGCACCTCCGGCGAGAGCTTCACCGGACCGCGTCGCCCCGGCCGCTCGTCCAGCAATCCGACCATGCCCGAGCGCTCGAACGCCGCCTGGACCAGATAGAACGACGCGCGCGAGTACCCGTGCGAGCCGGCGGCGGCCGTCGCGGTCTCCCCGTCGACCACGTGCGCGCGGAGCATCTCGTACTTCACCTGCACCTTGTCGAACGAGGCGAAGAACTGCGGATGCGAGCGGAACGGCTCGCTCAGCACCGCCTCCGGCGCCGGATGCAGCAGCCCGGCCTGCTCCAGCGCCCGATAGCGCCCCGAGGCCGCCATCCCGACTCAACCGCCTCTCGCCGGTTGCTGTCCAGCCATGACCGCCGCTCGCACCAACTTGCCGCTTCTGTTCATCGATAATCGCCCCACAGAGCGTATTCCAAGCTACGGACAGAACAACTCGCGGTCCAAACCACTGGACGCTGCGGCCTTCTTCGCTAGACACTCTTAGGCCCTCCACCGGCCGCGCTCACTCGACGCAAACGCCTGCGATGCCCCGGCCTGCGGTAGATCTCGGCGTCCTCGACGGTCAGCTCTCGCGCGAGAACGCTGCGGTAGTTCAGGGTTGCGTTCCCTTGGTGGCCA
>JAFAYP010000425.1 GCA_019240305.1 Solirubrobacterales bacterium | reverse complement strand
GCAGCATGATCCCGACGCGATCGCCGGGCTCGACGCCCTTCGCGCGCAGCAGGCTGGCAACGCGCGCGGTCGCCTCCTCGAGGACCGCGTATGACAGTTCGGTGTCGTGGACTTTGATCGCCACGTGATTGGGGCGCGCCGCGGCGTTTTCGTTGAGCCGCTCGGCAATGTTTGGCATCGTTTCTCCTGTAGCGCTGAAGACGGGATCAGGGGCTGGTCGGTCACGGTAGGCACTGCCACTCGGGCCGTCATCGGCGCCGAATCCGAACCTGGGCGCTTTGGCTTGTGGCTGCCTAACAAGCACTCGTCCCGCTCCAGGCGTCCAACGCCTCGTTTCGCTCCGGAGGCGTGAAGACCGTACCCGGGGACCCGGCACCGGTTTGTGAGGCGATTACAATTCCGCGATGGCCACGGTACGCGAGAGCCCCCGCGCGGCGTTGATCGCCGAAGCGCTGGAGGCGCGGCGCGAGGAGTTGATCGGGGTTGGTCTTGAGGAGATCAAGGCCCGTCTTCCGGCCTATGGCCGACCGGATCCGGCCCTGCTCGAGGATGTGCGTAGGCATATCGGCGAGCATCATGATCTGCTGTGTACCGTTCTGCGCCGGGGACGACCAGCCGCGGCGCGGCAGTTCGAGTTCGCGGGTGCGCATGCGGCGTTGCGGGCGAGACGAGGCATCGCGCTTGCCGACTTCCTCGAGGCCTTTCGCAGCTATCACAACGTGGTCTGGGATGCGGTCCTCGACGCCTCCGAGCAGAGTGGCGAAGCGGCTCAGCAGGCGCTCGCGGCGGCGCGCACGGTGATCCGACACATCGACCTTGCCACCACGCAGGCGAGCGCCGCCTACCTCGAGGCCCAGCAGTTGCTGCTTGCCGACAGCGATCGCGTGCGGCGCGACGTACTCGAGGATCTGCTCGCGGGCAAGCCTCCAGGGACGGCGGCCGGCTTGGCCGCGGCACGGGCGGCCGGCCTCGAGCGCGACGCCCGGTTTGTCGTGATCGCCGCGCTGCCGACCGACGCGCCCGAGGATGAGGGCGTGCTGCGCGTGGCGGCGAATACGCTCGCCGCTGCCATCGCGGGACGCACAGCGCCGCTGGCGGTGGCACGTCACGGCGAGATCGTCGTGGCGAGAGCGCTCGCGGCGGGCGAACGTCCCTCGCTGCTCGCGCCGCTGCAGAAGGCGTGCAGCCGAATGGCCTCCCGAGGCTTGATGCTGGCGGTCGGCGTGAGCACGATCCAAGACGGAGTCGCAGCGCTCGGCGAGGCCTACCGGGAGGCCTCACTGGCGCTCGGGCGGATTGTGGCCACCGGCGGCGTGCTGTCACTGCCCGACATGAGCACGTTCGAATACCTGATGCTGCGCGACGATGCAGTGGCGCGCAGGCTGATCGCTCCGAAGATCGAGCGGTTCGTGGCCGAGGACCGCGAGCAGGGCGGGCTGCTTACGCGCACGCTGCTGGCCTACGCCGAGGCGGACCTGAACGCGAAGGCCGCCGCTGAGACCCTATTGATCCACGTCAACACGGCGCACTATCGATTGGCACGCATCGCCGAGAAGACCGGCTGCGACCTGCGCCGCCTTTCTGATGTGCTCGACCTGCTGATCGCGGTCAAGTTGACTGAACATCAGGCTGGCCGATGATCGGACGGCTGACACCTCGCCGCGGCGACGTACGCCTCAGGGACGGCTCGCGCGTAACGATCCGGCCGGTGGAGCACGATGACAAGCCGCTTCTCACCGCCGCGTTCGAGGAGCTCAGCGATGAGTCGCGCTATCGGCGCTTCTTCACCCCGGTGCGCTCGCTCGACGCGCCCCAGTTGGCCTACCTGACCGAGCTGGACCACCATGACCACGAGGCCTTGTTGGCGATCGACATGGACACGGGCTCGTGCTCAGGGGTGGCTCGCTTCGTCCGGATCGGCGACGACGTGGCCGAGGCCGCGGTCGTGGTCGTCGACCGCTACCAGCGGCGCGGACTCGGGACGGAGCTGCTCGAGCGGCTCGCCACGCGCGCTCGCGAAGAGGGCGTGACGCGCTTTTACGCCGTCGTGCTGGCCGAGAACCGCGAGGCGGTCGCCTTACTTCAGAATCTGGGCAACGTCACCCGCGGTCGCGAGGGCGA
>JAFAYP010000355.1 GCA_019240305.1 Solirubrobacterales bacterium | reverse complement strand
CGCCTGACGCGTCCGATCAACGACAGCTGGTCGTGTTCACGCTGGGCAACGAGCGCTAAGCGCTTCATGCCGGGTCAGTCCCGGCGGCCCGGGCGATGCGTGCGACGTTGGCGCTGGTGTTCACGTCGAGCGTTCGATAGCAGGGCTCGAGGTGTTTGTGGACGGTTTGGGGGTGATTCCGAGTTCGGTGGCGGTCTGGGTGCTGGTGTGCCCGCAGCGCGATCTGTAACCCCCCTGCCACGCGATCAAGCTCTCGAGCCCGAGGCGGCGCCCGGCCACTCCCGATGATCAGTTGGGTAGCGCGACCTGCAGGTCGCTCGCTCCGCTGGTTGCCGTGGAGTGAGCCGGCACCGTACGGATCGCGATCAGGATCACCGCGGCCGCGGTGACGGCTATCGAGGCGACCACACCCCAGGTCGGCACCTTGCCCCAGTCGCCGAGAAGGAGAAGGAATCCGGGGACCGTGCATGTGGTGACCGAGAGGATCAGGGTCAGCCATCCGGCTGTGGCGGTGAGCCGCTCGATACCGAGCGCGAGCACAACCCAGAACAGCCCCCACAGCACGGCCCATTGCAACCAGAGCAGCCCGGTGGGTGTGTCGTGGAAGCGCAGGATCGTGGTTAGACCAAACCCGGTGGCCAGCACGGCGACCCACAGCGAGTACCAGCCGATGCCGTCGGCCTTGAAGCCGGCCAGGTTGACGATGCCGACATACAGGTAGGTGAATCCGAACAGGAAGATGCCGGCGGCGCCGAGGATGTCGTTAGGCGTGCGCGCTGTGGCGATCAAGTAGAACGGGATCGCGGTCTGCAGGCCACCGACGAACAGGTTGAACACGGCCACGCCCTTGGCGTCGGCCTTGCCGAGGAAAAGCAGGCCGTTCATGAACAGCACAGACCCGACGAATAGCAGTCCAACGGAAGACATTCTTGAGTCCCTTTCTCGTGGTCCGCGCGATCAGAAGTAAGCGTTGGCTGGGAACGACGCCCCGTTCACGATGTGGTCGCCGACCGCTGACGCCTTCAGGAAGGTGGGATTGTGCGTGGAGATCGTCCGCGCGTTTCGCCAGTGTCGATCGAGGTTGTAGATCACCTGCGTGGCCGATGCGCCGCCGACGTCGAAGAGCTTTGTCGCGGTGTCGTACGAAAACCCGTCGACGGCGATCTTGGCCTCAGCGGCCGCCAATTGGGCGGCTTCGGCGGCCTCCGCCGTGGGCACTCCGTCGACCACGGACTCAAACGCGTCCTGGATCCGCTCGGCGGCGACGAGCGTGATCGCCTCGGCCGCGAACGCGTTCGCCGCGATCTCGCCGACGACCTGGAGGACCTGCCGGTCCGTTGAGGGCGACTGCGGCGTGCCGGCATGGCTGAAGTTGCGCTTGCGGCGCTTGGTCAGTGCGACCGCGTCGTTGCGCACGCTTCGCAGGACGCCGGTGGTGACGGCCTGGAGGTACAGCTGCAGGAACGCGCCGTAGTAGCTCGGGGGTAGCGGCCCGTCCGGATCACCGATGTCGTAGTACTCGTCCTCGGCCACATGGACGTTGTCGAGCCGGGTTGTCCCCGTGGCGGTCAGCCGCTGACCGAAGCCATCCCAGTCGTCCTCGATCGTGACGCCTTCGCGATCGATGGGGATCACCGCACCGGCGATGCGGCCATTCGGCGCGGCCGCCCAGATCTGCGTGTAGTCGGAGTAGAGCGTGCCGGTCGAGTAGTACTTCGTCCCGTTCAGGCGGTAGCCGCCACCCGGTTCGGCTGTGAAGGCGGTGTCGAAGTAGAGCCCTACCGGTCGCTTGCTCTGCTCGCTGAATCCGTTGCCGACGAGCGCCCCGGAGTTCAGGAGCGCGATGGCGCGGGCTCGCGCGTCTGGATCGGGGGCGATGAGCTGCTGCTCGACGAACCAGTAGTGGGTTCGCAGGATGTGTGCGACGTTCGAATCGGCCTCGGCTAGCGCGATAACGGTCTCGAACAACTCGCGGACGCTAGCGCCACCGCCCCCCTCCTCCAGCGGGATCCGCAGTCGCCCGAGGCCGGCCTCCTTGATCCACCCGATCGCCTCGAACGGCGGCTTGAGCTCCCTCTCTCGCTCCTCGGCGCCGACCGCGATGCGGGCGAGCAGCGCCTTCAGCTCAGGTGAACCGGGGCGAATTGCAGGGGTACTTGCTGTGAGTGACATTCAGTTCTCCTTGTCGAGTAAGTCGAATCCGCTACTTGGTGAGGCCTGGCGCAGCTGCCCGGGTCGGACATCGAGCCGACGACGGCGCCAGTAGGACGGCATGTGCCTGAGCCCACTGCTCGGCGGTGTGGCGGAACTGCGGGACGTCCGCCTCCAGCACGAACAGTCCTCGGACCGGCACGCGTGCGCCAAGCTCGAACAGCAAAGGAGCGAAGTGTGCGTCGATCGCGAGCTGATGGTTCGGGGCGCCGCCGAGCAGGATCGGCACTGCCGCGGCACCCGCGAGCGCTTCTGTGCCGAGTCGGTCCAGAAAGGCCTTGAGCAGGCCCGAGTAGGTCGCCTTGTAGGTGGGGCTGGCGATCACAAGCACTTCCGCGGCGAGCACGTCGTCGATCGCCGCGTTGGCCCGGTCGTCCTCGGGGTCGAGCACCGCCGGCCCGAGCGCGGCGAGATCCACATCCACCGGCGCATCACTCTCGAGGACGCGCGCAATTTCGCCTGCCAGCTCGCGCGCGAGGACGT
>JAFAYP010000283.1 GCA_019240305.1 Solirubrobacterales bacterium | reverse complement strand
CGACGGCTCGCTCGCCCGGCCGCTCGCGGGCGTGCCTGTCCAGATCGTCGAGGATCATCGCGCCTGGCCTACGGCGGGCATCTCGCGCGAGACCGCGGCGGGGATGCCGAGCAGGTTCATGTGATCCAGGAACTCGGGATACGAGATCCGGTAGGCGTGTGGATACGACAGCTCGGTCACCTCGGTGGCGGTCGACCCGGCCACGGCCAGCGCCATCAGCACCCGGTGGTCGTTGAACGAGGAGAGATTCGCCCCGCGCAGCTGCCGCACCCCTTCGAAGGTCATGTCGTTGCCGTCGAACTCGATCCGGGCGCCCATCTTGCGCAGCTGGAGCATCGAGGCAACCCGGTCGGACTCCTTGAGCCGGACATGGGCAACGTGCCCGAGCGCGCTGCGTCCCCGGGCCCGGCTGGCCAGCACCGAGAGGATCGGAACCATGTCCGGGATGTCGCGACAGTCGAGCGGGCCGCCCTCGGGCGGGGTGCCGTCGTGGTCCATGGAGATCGAATGCTGGTCCTCGGCGATGCGGAACGGGACGCCCGCGGCCATCAGGTTGTCGAGCACCGCGGCCTCGGGGTGGCCGGCGATCGTGGTGGGGCTCCGGAAGGTGACCTTGGACGGGTGCAGGGTGCACGCGGCCAAGCCGAACATGGCCGAGCCGAGATCCGCCGGGAGCTTGACCTCGCCCGCGCGGGGTTGCTGGTTCGGCGGCACGTAGAACTCGCGCCAGTCCTCGCGCGCGCTCACCTCGAGGCCGAACTGACGCATCATCTCGAGGGTCAGCTCGAGGTAGGGCTGTTCGTTGAGCTCGCCTCGAACCTCGATCGTCGTCGGCTCGACCGAATAGGGCGCCAGCATCAGCAGGCCACTGATCCACTGCGACAACGTGCCGTCGATCCGGATCCGGCCCCCGGTCGGGCGGCCGGGGTAGACCGTCACCGGGAGGTGCTGCCCCTCGTACTCCAGCCGGAGGCCCATCCGCTTGAGCGCGCGCAGCAGCGGCCCGATCGGGCGCCGGCGGAAGTAGCGCTGGCCGACGATCCGAACCGGACGATCGCCGAGCGCGGCCAGTCCGAGCAGGAAGTACAGCGTGGTGCCCGAGCTGCCCATCGACACCTCATCGGTGCGGGGCGAGAAGCCACCGCCCCCGCCGACCACGCGCCAGCCGTCGCCCGCCGACTCGATTCTCACGCCCAGGGCCCGCAGCGCCTGCACCGTGAACATCACATGGCGCGCGGCCGTGCGCTGGGTGATCACGGTCTCGCCGTCGGCGAGTGCGGCCAGCATCAGCGCGCGGTGGGCGTGGTACTTGGAGGGCGGGATCGTCAACTCGCCCTGAAGGGGAGCCTGGGCCTTCGCTACCAGCAACCGCACCGGCGGCAGGATATCGGCGGCTTGGGCGGCCGACCGCCGCGCGGCGAATAGAACCGCCGAACGGGGGGCATGATACTATTGCATCATGACACGATCGTATGTTGTAAGTCCGTCTGCCGCTGCGGCTCTCCTGCAGCTCGCCCGCATGAACGCCGGTTTGAGTCAGCGAGAGCTGGCCGAACGAGCATCGGTGCCAACGACGATGATTTCGGCCTACGAGCGTGACAAGCGTCAGCCGACGCTGCCGACGCTCCTACGGCTGCTCAATGCTGCAGGCTTTGAGTTGCGGATGCGGCTCGAGCCGTACGAACCAGGTGATGAGAGCGTTGAGGAACTCGACGCACGGCAGGCGGAGAAATGGCACCTCGCGAGTCCGGTGGCCGCGACGTAATGGACGACGGTCCGCTCGACCCCGGCGAGCTAGACGCTGTCGCGATCGTCACGGTCATGAATCGCCACCGTGTTGACTACGTGGTGATTGGTGCGTTCGCGGCGATCGCGCAGCAGGCTCCCATCCCGGCGACTCGCGATATCGACTTCACGCCCGCGGAGTCCACCGACAATCTCCAGCGGTTGTCATCCGCGCTCAAGGAGCTGGATGCTCGGATCCGGACGGGTGTCGACGATGGCGGCGTCGAATTTGATCACGACGCAAGATCGCTTCGTCGGGCGGACATGTGGAACCTCGTGTGCCGGTACGGCGAGTTCGACCTCGCATTTCGGCCCGCCGGGTTTGACAGCGG